>JAWSUP010000001.1:0-49614 GCA_033549405.1 Bacillota bacterium
GTCCGCTCCATCTGCCCCTGGCCATATAGTGTCCAGGGCGACTGGCTGTTGTCTGGATCACTGCCGGCAACCAGCGCCCCCTCCTGAATGGTCAGACTGGTCTTTTCCAGGAAGATGATATCACCGGACAAATACTGGCTGTCTTTCAGCGGGCTGTCCAGCTGTATCTCGGCAACGAGCTGAGCCAGGCCCAGCTGTCCGGCGTCGTCTGCACTCAGCACTTTATCTTTACCGGCCAGATCGATCACGCGGCTGTGCATGCCAGTCCTGATACCGGACAGCCGCCAGCTCTGGCCGCTGTCATTTGAGACCAGAAACTCTCCATTGTCATCAAGGATAATGATTTGCTGGTGCGAAAGCATGACCACATCCACGCAGTTTGTATCGGTCAGTTGCTGCAACATGCGAAATGTTATGCCATCATCGCTGGTCAGGACTGAACCCGAGCGGCCGACGATGACAAAATGTCCGTCACGAAAATCAATGGCCTGCCAGTCATCTGCTTGCTCCAAATCAGCTTTGCGCCAGATCAATCCATTTTTTGAGGTCAAAATCGTTCCACGTGTACCGACTGCCACAAAGGTTTCATGACCATAGGCGATATCCGTCAAATCCGCCTGGGTAACCGGTCTTATGGCCATCGCTGCATCATCATGGCCAACAACTATGCTGCCTGCAGCACCTACGGCGACAGCCACAAACTGGTCAGAGATCGCAATCGCCTGCAGCTGTTTTCTCTCACCCGGAGAAGACAAGCTCCATTGTCGGCCATCTGTCGACAGCAGCAGGTCGCCATCTGCGCTGCAGGCAGCGAGATAGTTATCAGAAGCGCACACGCCGGTCAAGTCAACAGACAAACCGGTCTCAACAACTTCTGGCGTCTGTCCGGTCAGATTTCGGATGATCAGACCTTGTTCGCCGACACCAACGGATATGTCACCTTGTCGGACGAAGTCGAGGAATGCAACGCCGGCCGGCATATCGCCCGGCAGAATAACCGGCTGGAATACACCGACACGATTAATACCATAATGAACGACACGAGCGACCTTTTTCAAGACAAGTCCACTCTCTGTTCGCGTCATGACACGGGCAGAAGCCTGGTCAAAAAACCCGTCCCCGTAAAGACCCTGGCCTGCTTCTTCTGATGATACTGTCAATGTCGTCGTATCACCACTGTAAATCATCAGTGACTGGCGGAAGACAAGCGGTTCAAAAGACGCATCCTGAATCAGGTTGCCGCTTTCTGCCGCAGCCAGAGAGATTCCCGCTCCAAAAACAGGTGCGGCGGTTTCTGACACCCTGACAGAGAACCGGTTCAGCACACCTGTTCCCGAAAGGCTGGAAGCAAGCAACATGATCATGCCGCCGACAATAAGGACCGCTGCCATTGTCAGGCCGGTCACCACAAAAAATCGTTTATGCACGCGATTGGGTGGTCTCATTTTTCCTCACCCGATTTGGATACCGCTTGGTTACAACAAGTCAATGCCATGGTCCCGGCAATCCTTGATCATGCTGTCCGGCCAGACCGACGCCTGAACCTCGCCGATGTGTGCCTTGTCCAGAAAATACATGCAGATACGGGACTGGCCGATGCCGCCGCCGGTTGTCAACGGCAGTTTATCTTCCAGAACCATCCGATGGAATTCCAGATTTTTCCGGTCCGTGCAGCCGGCTTTTTCGAGCTGCTGATTCATCGCGTCAGCGTCGACACGAATACCCATCGAGGAGACTTCAAAGGATCGCTCCAGTGTCGGATACCAGAACACGATATCTCCATTGAGCTGCCAGTCGTCATAGTCCGGCGCCCGGCCATCGTGCGGCTTGCCGCTCTGGAGTTTATCGCCGATTCTCTCGATGAACACAGCTCCGAGCAGGCGACAGATCGCATGTTCACGGTCCCGTGGCTCGAGCTCAGGATACCGGTCCTCCAATTCTTGTGACGTAATAAAATGGATCTCGGGCGGCAGTTTGCGCGAGAGGCAGGGATAATGCCGCAGCAGATGGTTTTCTGTGCGGCAGAAACAACGATAGATCTCGCGGACAATGCCATGCAGCGTCGCGCGACTGCGTTCGTCACGTCTGATGATTTTTTCCCAGTCCCACTGGTCAACATAGACAGAATGCAGGTTGTCGAGTGTTTCGTCGCGACGAATGGCGTTCATGTCTGTATATAGCCCTTCACCGGGACTCAAACCATATCTTGCCAGGGCCATGCGTTTCCATTTGGCCAGAGACTGGACAATCTCAACGTGGGCAGACAGATCCTGGATGTCAAAATCGACCGGCCGTTCGATACCATTGAGATTGTCATTTAGACCTGTTTCCGGCCGGACAAACAGCGGTGCGGACACACGCAGCAAATTCAGCGTATCGGCAAGCTGGGACTCAAACTGGTCTTTGAGCAGCTTAATGGCTGTTTCAGTCTCCCTGATGTCGAGTTTTGACCGATAGCCGGTCGGGATTGCGATGTTTCTCTGCATGACGATCATAAGTTACGCTCCAAAAAAAAATCATTGTGCCGCAGCGGGTTCCTGCTGCGTCCGGCGAGTATGATAGAGGTAGATCAGGCACAGGATGCCGATGACAATGAACACCAGTTCACTGATGCCGACAATCTGGGCCAGCACTTCATCTTCTCCGATCAGAGCCGGCAGAACACTGCCAAGGAAATTAAACACGATATGCATGGCAATCGGCACCCAGAGAGAGCGTGTCCAGGCATACAATAAACCCAGCAGCAAGCCCGGTAACAGAACATAACTGATCTGGATGGGCTGCCAGTGGAATGCGGCAAATATGACGCCCTGGATCACAACGGCAGCCCATTCTGGCATGGCTTTGCGCAATTCACCCTGAATGATGCCGCGAAAGAGCAGTTCTTCGGCGATCGGTGTCAAGATACTGATGCCCAGAATCAACCAGAAATAGCCGATCACAGGACTGAAGGCGCCGGCTACCTCGATGTATTCCTGCATGAGCCGGTCGACCAGCTGATTCGACTCGCTAAGCCAGGTCAGCAAGTTAAACCAGAGATTGATCAGTCCCAATAGGCCCACTGTGATCGCCAGCGCCGGAAACAGCTGGCGTCCTTCTGCTCTGTTCAGCCAAACCGTACGACTGTCCTGACGCTTCTGCAGATACAGATACAAGATATACAGGGGGATCAATAAAGCTGAATAGATAACACTGATAGCCGGATATTGTTCGTTCAGCACCTGGGTCATTTTGTCCAGGTCACCCAGCAGATCCAGCGGATTTACAGCACCGTCCTGTACAAAAGCGTAAACAACGATATAAAAAGTTGCTGTCAGGTTGATGGCCAGCCAATGAAGCCCCAAGAACAGGAGCGGAATTAAAACCGTCCGAACCCGGAAGCGATTTTTTGATCCAGGCAGGATCGGATCCGGTTCTGCCTGCCAGGAAGCAGCTGCATATGGTTCTTGTCCGTCCATCTCCTGTACCCCCTTACATTCTGTGTAATAGCGCTTCATACTTATGAATCAGGCGAATCGGTCCATACGATTCTTTTGCCTTGCGCAATCCGGCGATACCCATGTCCTCTTCACGGTTGACCCATCTCGCCTCCGGAAAAGCATGGTCCAGAACCAGCTTGTTGATGGCTGCATAGAGGCCGTCATATATTGCTTCTGCTTTTTCAAAATGAATCACCGCCGTGTCGCCATTCAATAAAGACCCAAGGGCAAACGCGACCAGTCGGCCATCAATACGAATACTGCCGCCTCTGACATCCAGGCTGGGCATATCGTGGAATAATTGCCGTACAGCACGAAAATCACTGCTGCACAGGTTCAAACAGTCAACTGCTTTTTCATCACACCATGCCTGAACCAGTGCCAGGGCTTCTTTTTGGTCGTCCTGCGTGATCGGGTGATATTCATATTGCGGGTATAGACGACTAAACTTATTGAAGTGATTCCGTTTACGGTGCATGGTTTTGCCGCTCAAGCTGCGTAGATGATCTGCTTCATATAAATAATCACTGTAGTCCGGATTATAACTGATGCTCGCCGTGTAATGCGGGAGCGCCTTTACCAGAGGGAGCACCGCTTCGTCAAGATACATCAGTCGCAGCGGCCAGCCCCGTGAGGTAAACGCCGGCAGAACTTCATCCAGTATCGCCTCCAGCTTCTGTGCTGTCACTCTGCCCAGCGGCCATGTCACATGCGGGGTCGTAAAAACCCCGCCATTGCTGACCAGGCAAAAGCAATCTTCGATCAGCATCTTCTGATAATAAAAGCCTGCATTCCAGGCAATTCGACTGTTGAGACAGTGGTCAGACAATTCTGATCCGCTCAGACTATGGCAACGATTGTAGTCAGGGCCGTCTTGTATGGAAAACAAGGTGCACCCGTCACATTGCATGGCAGACTCCTCTTCAGGCCATCACTGGGAGCTGGAATCTTCGAAGCGCCGGAAAAAATGATTAAAGGAAGCTTCCAGTTCCTGCCTGTTCTTGATTGACAAAAAGTATTGCTCGCCATTATCGTGGCGCATGGATCGAAGGATTGTCAGCTCGGGGTTGGCATGTCGGCCGTCATCCGGTTCATATGGATACATGACGACATACTCGCGTCCATTTAGTTGAAAAGCATCGATAAAGGACATGTAGTATTCATGTCCATTATCGATGTCAACCAGAACGGCCAGGACATTCTCGCGAGATGCCCGGTCATCACGAACTGCGTGGCCGGGATCAGTCCTCTTCCTCGTCGTCCTCTTCTTCATCATCTTCCTCACAGAGGCGTTCATATTCAGCGTAAACCTGGTCGTACTCGTCATCGTCCAGGCTCATCAGACCTTCGGTTCCGTCTTCCATGGTCACGACGCGCGTGATCACCATCTCCGGTTCCTGATCTTTGTCGTCAGCGGTGACCAGAACACAGTAATGTTCGTCCTGGTACATGAAATCATCCGCCAGTATGAATGAATATTCCTGGCCGGTTTCAGTATCTGTCATTGTAATGACGCCAGTTCCGTGGTCATGGCCTTCTCCACAGCCGTCACAGCCACAGCCACAACCGCTGTTGCAGTCACAATCATCGTCGCTTTGGTTATCCGACCCGCAGCAGCAGGCATCTTCATCTTGGTAATACATGTGGTTCCTCCTGAGTTAACTGGATTATCCAGTCTAATGCCCCCGGGTTTCTCGACCCATCAAGGACTTCTGCACATTATATCATATCATTGCAACGCTTTGCGACGACTTTCGAGGTACTCCTGTAAGATTATTTCAGCGGCGACTTGATCGATGACCGGTTTTTGTCGCTTTGCCTTGACACCGCTTTCCTGCAGCTTGCGACGAGCCATGACGGTTGTGAAGCGCTCATCGCGCAAAAGAACCGGAACACCGGTCACCTGTTCCAGTTCAGCGGCCAGGTCCCGGACCATTCCGGTCAAGCTCGCCTGCTTGCCATCTGTACGACTGGGATAGCCCATAACTATGCCCTGCACATTCTGCTGCTTGACGAGATAAACAAGACGCTCCTTAATCGAGTCTGCGTCACGGCCGTTCCAGCGGATTGTTTCCAGCCCATTGGCCAAAATCCCGAGAGGATCGCTGACCGCCACGCCGATTCTGGCCAGTCCAAAATCGACGCCCATCCATTTTCCTGTCTGTGTGAGCATCACGCGCCTATAGACTGCTGATGTAGTCTTTAATAATCATCTCCAAAAGCTCATCGCGCTCCATGCGCCTGATAACCGCCCTGGCAGATTTATGGTTTGTGATATATGTCGGATCGCCTGACAGAAAATAACCAACCAGCTGATTGACGGGATTGTATCCTTTCTCCCGCAAGGCGGCCAGCACCTCAGCCATGATGGCGCGTGCTTCGCGATTGTGATCAGCGCCCATCTCAAACCGTGCTGTCTCATTACCGACCATGTGAACACCTCCTGCATTCGGACTACCTTGGCTTCATAAATTTAATACCTGGTCCTATCATAGCATGAATCAGTGGTCATGTCTGTGTGCCAAGCAAAAAATCCGCTTCCGCCCTGGTACCGGCAACCTGGACAATAGCACCGGGCGCAAGGTCTGTGTGTGCCTGGAATCGCATGGGAACATAGGCCGGTGTATAACCTTCGAAGAGTCCATCATCTCTCATTTTCTCAACCAGCACAGCGTGTGTCTTACCGACTTGTCGGCCATGGTAACAGGCAGACAGATCTGTGGCCAGGCTGATCATCCGCTGGCTGCGTCGGGCAATTTCATCAGTTGGAACCACGTCAGACATCCGGGCGGCAGCCGTTCTGTCACGCGGCGAAAAACGGAAAACATGCATCCTCGAAAACGCCATTTCGGCGCAAAAAGACAGGCTTTCAGCGAAATCGGTTTCGGTTTCACCAGGAAATCCCACGATCAGGTCCGTCGTGATGCCGGGGTCTGGAAAACTGCTGCGCAAAGCCGCAACCACCTGACGGAAATCGTCGGTCACGTACTGCCGGTTCATCCTGTTCAGAATCCGGTCACTGCCACTCTGCAGGGAAAGATGAAAGTGCGGGCACAAACATGGGTTTTCAGCAGCAAGACGGATAAATGTGTCTGTCACAAAGCGCGGTTCCAGGGAGCCGAGCCGGATGCGTTCGATTCCAGTTATCCCGGCCAGTTCCAGGGCCAACTCCATGACGGCATGGCCGGGCAGATCTCTGTCGGCGCCATACGAACAAATGTGAATGCCTGTCAGGACAATTTCCTTGTATCCGGCTGCTGCCAGCGCTTCTGCTTCCCTGATGATCAGGCTTTGGCTGCGACTGCGGACGCGGCCACGAGCCAGCGGAATCACACAATAAGAACAAAACTGGTTGCATCCATCCTCGATTTTGATGTATGCCCGCGTTTCAGACTGTCGCGAGACTGGCCCGAACTCATCAAAATCGATCTTTTTCAGATCAGGATGGATTGCATCAGCCTGGATGTGATCAACATGGAGCGGCTGATCCGGTGCCGCTGCCGGTTCACGATCCGCAAGATATGCCAGGACACGCTGTACGGCCAAACGCTTGCAGTCATTGTCAATGACAAGATCAGCCCAGGCGGCGGCATCACCGATCGTCGCCTGACAGCCCATCGCAACCACCAGCGCCTGGGCGTTTGATTGTCGGGCCCGGCGCAGCATCTGGCGCGATTTTCGATCCGCTTCTGCTGTCACGGTACAGGTATTGACCAGGTAGATATCGGCCGGCTCAGTGAATGGAACCAATTCAAAGCCGGCTGCCGCAAACTGCATCTTGACAGCATCAGTTTCGTAATGATTGGTCTTGCAGCCCAATGTGTGAAAGGCTGCCCGCTGTTTCTTCATGTGTTCGTTTTCCCTTCCGGCCTGTTGACAGAGTGATGACATCTATTGCACAATCTTGGTAAAGCACCTGTCATGCGACTTTTCGGTCAGCAAACAGTATCATTCGCTTCTGCACTCAGACTCAGTCCGACAGAGCAAATTTGTTCTGTTTACCATAAAGGAGATCATTCATGTATAAATTCCAAGTCCATCTGAAATCGATTAATGACGTGAAGGAATTTGTCCGTATCGTCAATGAGTTCCCATACGATGTCGACCTGGCTTCGGGACGTTACATTGTCGATGCAAAATCGATCATGGGCATCTTCAGTCTCGATCTGGCTCGTCCGATCGAAGTGGAAATCCACAGTCAGAACTGCTCTGATCTCACAGAACGCCTGAAGCCCTTCATAATCTGATTATCCTTTTGGATAAACAAAGACAGAGGCATCAGGCAACACCTCTGTCAGATCGATTAAAAGCCATGGAGTTTCAGCCTGTCCGGATGCTCAAGTCACAGACAGGATCAGACGCCGCGACCGGTCAACAGGTACAGCAGGATTGTCAGAAAGCCAAAGACGACAGCCGCTACAGTCGTCAGCTTCTTCAAGATTCGATCCATGCTGCGGCCTTTGGATTTACCAAAGAATGTATCGGCGCCGCCGCCGATGACGCCAAGCCCCTTGGCATTTCCCTCTTGGAAGATGACCAGCACGACTAGCCCGATACATACCAGAATGTCAAAGATAGCAATAATGATGTGAAACGCATTCATATGGACTACACCTCCGTTTGCCACCCGGATCTAGCGACAATCCCGGCAGCATGGGCATTCTATCACATCGACAGCCGATTGACAAGCATTTATGTAATCTCATGCTGCTGTTTTTTTGCGCCTTCCCAACCATTTGACGATCTCAGCCACAACAAAAGGAACCAGGGCCAGCGGCAGCATGACCAGCCAGTCAATGAGGGCCAGCGGTCTGGTTGTAAAGATCGGGTTGAGAAACGGCACATAAACAACCAGCAGCATCAGCGCCATTGAAAGGAGCACGGCCTTGTTCAGAATCTTGTTGCGGAAAAGGCCGATGGCCAGAACTGGATAACGCTCTGAGCGGGCACTGAATGAGCGCAGCAACTCAGCCATGATCAACGTGACAAACGCGATGGAGCGCGCACCGACGCTGGCTTCACCATCAGCCGGATAGCGCATCAGGCCGATCTGGAAAGCCGCAAAGACCGCTGCAAAAATCGCGATGCTCTGGCTGATAATCGTGAATATCATCTGCCTGTTCATGATCGGTTCGCTTTTTCTGCGCGGTTTCTGTTTCATGGTGTCCGGTTCACCTTGCTCCTGCCCGAGTGCCAGAGCCGGGAAACTGTCGGTAACCAGGTTGAGCCAGAGCAGTTGAATCGGCAGCAAAGGAACATAGCGCGGTCCAAGCAACAAGGTGCTGAGGAAGATAATCAGAATTTCTCCGACATTGCATGACAGCAGAAAAGCGACAAATTTACGGATATTGCTGTAAATGATGCGCCCCTCACGAACAGCCGAAACGATGGTAGCGAAATTGTCATCAGTCAGGATCATATCGGCTGATCCTTTGGCGACATCCGTGCCTGTAATACCCATGGCGACACCGATATCAGCGCTCTTCAACGCCATGGCGTCATTGACGCCATCCCCAGTCATGGAAGCGATGTGGCCGATGTCACGCAGAGCGGTCACAATCCGGACTTTGTGATCTGGCGACACGCGCGCGTAAACTGCCGTTGTGTCGACAGACTGCTTCAACTCTTCTTCGGACAGCCGGTCGATTTCTGCACCGGCCAGGACGCGGTCATGCTCGCCCATCATGCCGAGGTCCTGCGCAATGGCTACTGCGGTCTCACGATAATCGCCCGTTATCATAATCGCCCTGATGCCGGCGCTGTTGCACAATTGGATGGCATCGCGAACTTCAGGTCTGGGTGGGTCTATCATCCCCATCAGGCCAACGAAGATCATGTCAGTCTCTGCGTCGGAGGCTTTACTATCATGCGTTTTGTAGGCGAAAGACAAAACGCGCAGGGCAGATGAAGCCAGCTTGCGGTTTGCCTCCAGAGCCATTTTTTTCATGTCGTCAGTGAACGGTCTGACCCCTGCTTCGGTCAAACAACTGATGCAGCGGGTAATGACGATGTCAGGCGCGCCTTTAGTCAGGCTCAACAAGGCAGCTTCGGCAAAGCCACTGTGAACGGTCGTCATCATCTTCCTTTCAGAATCAAAGGGAAGATCTGAAACCCGCGGGTAGGTCTGTTGCTGTTTATCCTGAGCCAGACCTGCCTTTGCCGCAGCCACGACCAGGGCAGCTTCTGTCGGATCGCCCAGAATCGTCGCTTCATCCTGTTCATCGACACGCAAAGCTGCATCGTTGCAGAGCAGGCCGATATGGAGCAGCCGCTCAAGCACCGGATCTTCTGCGACAGACACAGGTTTATCGTCCAGCAGCAGCTGGCCCACCGGCTTATAACCATGCGCTTCGACCGTTATCAGCCGGTCAGGCATATACAAACGGGTAACCGTCATCTCATTCTGTGTCAGGGTACCGGTTTTATCTGAACAGATGACATCGACAGAACCGAGTGTTTCAACGGCCAGCAGCCGTTTGACGATCGCATGTCTGTCTGCCATTCGCTTCATGCCAAGTGCCAGTACAATGGTGACGACTGCAGGCAGGCCTTCAGGGATCGCAGCGACGGCCAGGCTGACCGCAGTCATGAACATGGGCAGAAAATCACCGCCCAGCAATATGCCCTCGCCAAATACAATGGCGCATACAGCCAGGCAGATGATGCCCAGCCATTTCCCGAGCTGGTTAAGGTTGCTCTGCAATGGTGTCAGCTCATCCTTGATCGATTGCAGCTTGTCGGCAATTTTACCGATCTCTGTCTGGCTGCCGGTGGCATAGACGATCCCCCGACCATGGCCGTAGGTGACAGGGGTACTCATGAACAGCAGATTTGCCCGGTCGCCAAGCGGAACATCATCTGAGAAGTGTGCATCCGCATCTTTTTCGACCGGTTGTGATTCGCCAGTTAATGATGCTTCCTCAGCTTTAAGCATGGCACTTTCTACCAGACGGATATCAGCCGGCACGAGATCGCCGGCCTGAGTCAGGATCAGGTCGCCAGGCACAATTTCAGCTGCTTCGATGATCTGCTGCTGTCCGTCGCGTATCACCCGGGCCTGCGGTGCAGTCATTTTCTGCAGCGCTTCGATCGCTCTCTCAGCCTTTCCTTCTTGAACCAGGCCCAGAATGGCGTTGACGATAACGATTGCCAGAATGACAAGTGCATCGATCCATTCGCCAAGTGCAGCCGATACGATACTGGCTGCGATCAGGATCAGGACCATGACATCCTTCAACTGGATGAGCAGTTTTTCGAACCAGGATTGCCGTTTCTTTTCCTGCAGGCTGTTTGGGCCATACTGCAACAATCTTTCGGCAGCCTGCGCCGCTGTCAGGCCGCTGTCAGGATCAGTCTGCAGCTCTGCCAGGACTTGGGCGATCTTCTTTTTGTAAACGTCCATAGATGCCTCCTTGGGCATGCCCTGCCTAAATCGTCACCTTAAGCTGTTGTGTTAGCCTTTGCCGGATCAGCTCTTATCCAGGGTCATCAATCTTTTGGGACAAAGACCAGCAAGTTTAACAACAGCTCCTTCCTATCATTTTCTTATAACCAGGATCAAAGGTCAAATAAAACCAGACTGTCATGCATGGAACAACAGAAAACCCGGCAATCAACAGATTGTCGGGTCCTGGTGCCCAGAGCCGGAATCGAACCAGCCACACGAGGATTTTCAGTCCACTGCTCTACCGACTGAGCTATCTGGGCAATATGGCGACGCAGAAGGGGCTCGAACCCTCGACCTCCAGCGTGACAGGCTGGCATTCTAACCAACTGAACTACTGCGCCGTAATGATGTGGTGGGAACTACAGGGCTCGAACCTGTGACCCTCTGCTTGTAAGGCAGATGCTCTCCCAGCTGAGCTAAGCTCCCGACCCGTATCGCACTCTAGCGAGCGCAAGTGAAAGTATAATAGATAGCCCGAATCTTGTCAACTGCAATTTTTAACCCCGATGACGCAAAAATGCCAAAGCAAATGCAATTATCAACAGAGGGGTTAGGCGATAAGTCTGGCATAGACGACAGCGGGTATAATAACGGCAGGCATATCATGTCCGCGAAGAAGTTGCCAATCCACAACCACAATCCGAAAGCCCAAACAGGCGGCATGCATTGGCTGTCGTTTGCCTTGCCGTTTCAGCGACCGTGACACCTTGAATTTCGGCGATCCTGGCCCCGATCAGCGGCAGATAAGCCGGTTCATTGCGTTTTCCGCGGTACGGAACCGGCGTCAGATAGGGGCTGTCTGTTTCAATCAGCAACCTGTCCGGAGGACATTGCTCTACAACCGAAACAGGCTTTCTGGCGTTCTTGAATGTTACAGGACCGTCAAACCCGAGATAAAAGCCCATTGACAAAACGATCTTGGCTGTCTCAACACTGCCGGAAAAGCAGTGAAACACACCAGGCAATTTACGCAAGAGCCCGTCTGACGCTGCCTGTTCCAGTATCTTCAGGCAATCCGCTGTCGCTTCGCGCTCATGAATGATGACCGGCAGGTCCAGCTCACCGGCCAACTCCAGCTGATCACGGAATACGCGACGCTGTGTTTCCCGCGGTGAAAAATCATAATGGTAGTCCAATCCGATTTCGCCGATAGCGACGATGGGCGCCTGGCGATGGGACTCGACCAGCATAACCCAAGTGTCACGCGACCAGGCATCATATCCATCGGCTTCATGCGGGTGACAGCCAACCGCACAGATCAGCCGGTCGTCCGACTCAGTCAGACTGACAGCCTGGCAGGCATCCTCATAGGCGGATGACGGCAGCAGAATCCTGCATACCTGCCGGCTCAACGCTCTGTTGAGAACCATTTCACGATCAGCAGCATACGCCTTGTCCTGCAGATGAGCATGCGAATCAAACCAGACCGGATCAGGCAACTGGTAAGGATCAGGATCTGGTTTTTGCGAAAGAGTCATCACACAACCCCCGGATGCCGGTTCAACTGACTTCGGAGCCAGGCTCTGCCTCACCGTCAACGGTCAAGAGACGATAACCCTCTTTTGTTGTTGCGCACAGCAGCATCCCTTCGGACAAATTACCCCGGATCTTACGCGGTTTCAGGTTTGTGACCACAATGACGAGACGGCCGGGCATCTCTTCAGGCTGATAAGACTCAGCGATCCCGGAGACGATCTGCCGAACGGCCCCTCCCATATCGATTTGCGAACAAAGCAGTTTGTCGGATCCCTTGACTTTCTCACAACTGATAATCCGACCGACCCGCAAAGACACTTTGAGAAAATCAGCAAACTCGATCTGAGCGATGCCCTCTTCTATTGCCTCTACGGTTGCCGGCTGCTTCGTGTCATCTGGCACAGGATCCTGGGCTGTCGGCGTCGAGTCTGGCTGTTCAGCAGGTTTTGTCGTCTCCTGGTTGGTTTCCTGGCCCTTTTCCGCCGATTCTTCTGCCAGCAAGGTGCTATGATTCGCCAGTTCTTTATCCAGATCCAGGCGAGGAAAGATGGGTTCGCCTTTACTGATACCGCCAGAACGAAACAGGCCAAACGAACCGGCTGCAGACCACTCGGTCAGTTCGGGCTGGTCAATGCCCAGAAAACGCCAGATTTTAGCCGGTGTTGCGGGCATGAACGGCTGCAGCAATACGGATATGATGCGGATCGCTTCAGCCAGGTTGTATAGCACTGTTGCCAGTCTGATGCTCTTCTCTGGCGAACGGGCCAGAATCCACGGCGTCGTCTCATCAATATATTTATTGCTGCGGCCGACGACTTTCCAGATTTCAGTCAAAGCCAGGCTGAACTGCAATTGTTCCATTCCTGCTTCCACGCTGCCCTTGAGCTGCAGACAAGCATCAATCAATTCCTGGTCTATGACGTCCGTATCGCGTTCTGCCGGCATGCCATCCGGGAAATACCGGTCGATCATGGCCGCAGTCCTGCTAACCAGGTTGCCCAGATCATTGGCCAGATCCGAGTTGATCCGACTGATCAGGGCTTCATTAGAGAAGTTGCCATCGGAACCGAACGGCACCTCACGCAGCAGGAAATAACGGATTGCATCGACACCATACTGATTACACAAGACAACAGGATCAATGACATTGCCGCGGGACTTAGACATTTTACCGTCTTTAAACAACAGCCAGCCGTGCCCATAAACCTGCTTCGGCATTGGCAGATCCAGCGCCATCAGCATGGCAGGCCAGATGATCGTATGGAAGCGGACAATCTCCTTGCCGACAAGCTGGACATCGGCCGGCCAGTAACGGGTAAATAAATCCGCCTGATCCGGATACCCCAGAGCGGTTATGTAGTTGGACAAGGCATCAATCCAGACATAGACAACATGCTTCGGGTCAAATGGGACCGGCACACCCCAGTTGAATGTCGTCCGCGAAACGCAGAGATCGTCAAGACCCGGACGCAGGAAATTATTGAGCATTTCATTGGCCCGGCTGGGTGGCTGGATGAATTCAGGATTGTTCTCAAAAAGATCAATCAATTTCTGCTGATAGCGCGACAACCGGAAAAAGTAGCTTTCCTCCCGGGTCAGCTCGACCGGCCGGCCGCAGTCAGGACATTTCTGGTCGACCAGTTGTGTCTGCGTCCAGAACGATTCACAGGGGGTGCAATACCACCCTTCATATTCACTTTTGTAAATATCACCTTTGTCGTACAAGGTCTGAAAAATATATTGAATGGCCTTTTCGTGAGCTTTGTCTGTCGTCCGGATAAAGCGGTCATATGAGATATCGAGCAATTGCCACAAATCTTTGATGCCATCGACAATTTCATCAACATAAGCCTGCGGGGTCATGCCGATGCTTTCCGCTTTGCGCTGGATCTTCTGACCATGTTCATCGGTTCCTGTCAAAAACATGACATCATAGCCCCGCAGGCGCTTGTAGCGCGCCATGGCATCTGCGGCGACCGTTGTATAAGAGTGTCCGATATGCAGTTTACCGCTTGGGTAATAAATGGGTGTTGTGATGTAAAAAGTTGGTTTCATGAACATCTCCTCCTGGTCTGGCTGTCCGTTCGCCATCGTCTGGATCATCGGACAGGTTCATCCGCCATTATAGCAGGATACGGGCAGCACGCCAACCGGACCGGTCCTTTAGGGTTCTTCTGTCGATGGTTCTCCTGTCTGGTCTGTGCCAGTCAGATCCTGCAACTCTTCAGTGAGCTGTAAAGCCAGCGCATAGAGATCATTTCTGCTCCGGCCACTGGAGATGGCCAGTTTCCTGACCGCATCCTTGATCGACAAGCCTTGCGTCAGCAGATCTTTCATCTGTCCGGCATCCTGATCTTCCGTGAGCTGCACAGGAGCAGCAGGACAGCGCCGGTTATAGGCATCCATCCCTTCCAGAACCAGAGCAAATTCACCGCGCATTTCAATCTGGTCAGGCTGCGCGCAGACCGCTGCAACAGTTGTTCTGTAATACGACTCAAAACGCTTGGTCAGCTCGCGGGCTATTGTCAGTTTGCGATCGGACATGCCTGCCTGACGCAGCTCTTCGAGCGTTTTTATCAGGCGGTGCGGCGCTTCATAAAGTATGACTGTTCTCTTTTCCGCCACAATCTCCCGGATGCTCTCTTTGCGCGCTTTCCCGGACGAAGGAATAAACCCCTCGAATGCGAACCGGTCTGTCGCCAGTCCCGAGGCAGCCAGTGCGACAAATGCAGCTGACGGACCGGGAATTACAGTCACCTCAATGCCTTCTGCGAGGCAGGCAGCAACAATTTCCGCACCCGGGTCTGAAATGCCGGGCATACCCGCATCTGAAACAAGGGCCAACCGTTGACCATTGCGCAAAATGGCGAGCAGGCTTGCCTCACGCTGTCGTTGATTGTGCTGATGGTAGCTGATCAGGCGCTTCTTCAAACTCAGGTGATTCAGCAGTTTCATCGTTCGCCGGGTATCTTCTGCGGCGATCCAGTCTGCTTCTGCAAGGATGGCAGCAGCCCGCGGTGACAGATCGCCGAGGTTGCCGATCGGCGTGCCGACGATATATAAAACACCAGGCTGCATCGCAGACTTCAGTTCGTTCTCTGCAACATCAGCAGAATCGTCATTGTCTGGGGCGATGCCAAATCCTCTGCCGGTCTGTCTGTCCATCGAACTGTCTCCCTCCGCATCTTTATTTTATAAAGTGTCATCGCCTGACACAGCATTCAACCACAGTCACTTCATCCGGATCAGGTCCCGGAATCGATCAGCTTTACTCAATGGCTGTTCCCGGCCATACCAGTCGGCTGTTTCCGCGCTCATGCAGCCAGGGCTCTCAGCAATCAGCAGCGGCGGTTCGATGCGAAAGCCGCCCGGTTTACCCTGATACGTGGCTGACATCAGAAATACTGCCGGAGGGCGGCCCGGTAATGGCTGAACCAACCGTAAAGTCCTGGGCTCCAGGTCCTGGCTGCGCAACCCGGCCAGAACATCCGGGAGCCGATGTGTCCGATGGATGATCACAAGCCGGCCGCGTGGTTTCAATAATCTGGCTGCAGCTGTCAGAAAGCCTGCAAGCGGCAGTTCTGTCTCTTCCCGGGCCTGGCGCTGCCGGCCGGCCGGTAAAGATTGCTCTGGCCGCAGATACGGCGGGTTGCCAACGACCAGATCCAATGAATGTGGTTGCATGTCCGCAAATGGCCATGGTTGGTCTGCCAGTAGGCGAAGATCGATCATCTGGGCAAAAACACGTCCTTGCAGATGATTCAGGGCAATGTTGCGTTCGAGCGTGCCATAACTTTCCGGATCAGCCTCCATGCCGATAATGCGAGCATTGGGCAGTCGTGCTGACAGAAGAACCGATACAGCACCGCAGCCTGCACCCAGATCAGTATGGGACTGCCAGCAAGCGGCGCTTCCGGGCAGTCCCATACTGATCTGCCGCATAAGCAGCCAGCAGGACGGAATCGGTGCCAAAACGAAAATTGCCCTGCTTTTGGAGCAGGCGCAGGCCGGCACGTTGCAGATCCTCGACTGTATCATCCGGGTAAAGCGGGATGCCATCAGAAAAGAGGATGTTCTGTGCGAACACCCTCTCCTGTTTTTTGACCTGAACTGAATTCAATTGGCTTTAATCGCCTGTACCGGGCAAACGGCTTCACAAGCGCCACAATCTATGCAGGTTTCAGGATCGATGTTGTACTGTGTGTCTCCGGCGGATATTGCTCCGGTCGGGCATTCGCTCTCGCAAGCGCCGCAGGAAATACAAGCATCAGTAATCAGATATGCCATAGGGTCACCTCCCATTTTATTCCAGCTCATTCTACCACCATGGTGGCTGATGAGCAAGCCAGGTGTTGATCCGCCCGCATTCTAGCCAGCCGGCGAATCAGACCCTTGCGGTTTTCCTCCCGGCCGGCCACGCCGGCGGCTGCCGGAGCCCCGACGGCCGGAGCGCCTTTTCTTGGGACGAACCTCGCTGTCTGCAGCGATTTGTAAATCATCTGCAAGCACGTTATCCAAAACGCCAGCTTTTTGACTATCATCCGGTTCTTGATCGGATGCTCCTGATGCTCGTTCTGCTGTCTGCACAACCTCTGCCGCTGCAGCCGGAGCCGGAACCGGAGCTGTCCTGGACCCGCCAGACGGAAAACGCTTGCCCATTCGGTTGCCACCGATAACAGTCGCTGCTGCATAGGGCACCGTGATCAGATCGGCTTCTCCGCCCCGATCCAGTCGGACCGTAGCTGTCTCCTTGAGCAGATTGACGCTTTCGATATAACCCTGCCCTTCATCCGTCATCACGATCGATCCCTGGCGCGGCATGCGGCTGTGCGCATCCTCATAGGCGGCCTGCTCATATTTAAGGCAACACATCAGGCGTCCGCAGTTTCCTGATATTTTCGCCGGATTCATGGACAGATTCTGAACTTTGGCCATCTTGATGGAAACCGGTACGAAATCAGTCAGGTATGAACAGCAACAGAGTTCGCGGCCGCAAATACCCAGTCCGCCGATCATACGGGCTTCATCGCGGACACCGATCTGGCGCAGTTCAATGCGCGTATGAAAAACAGAAGCCAGATCTTTGACCAATTCGCGGAAATCGACACGCCCGTCAGCAGTAAAGTAAAAAATTACCTTGCGGCTGTCAAATGAGCATTCAACGTCCACCAGCCGCATATCCAGTCCGCGGCTGGCGATTTTGTCACTGCAGACCCGGAATGCTTCCTTTTCTTTTTGATTGTTTTCCTCAAATCGGATCAGATCATTTGTGTCCGCGATCCTGATGATCACTTTCAATGGGGCAAACAGCTTCTCATCAGGTATATCGATCGCCTCTTCAGCGATAATGCCAAGTTCAATTCCCTGGGTTGTTTCAACGATAACCGCGTCACCGTTGTGCAGGGAAAATGAACCTGGATCAAAATGATAGGCTTTTCCGGTTCCATGGAACCGGACGCCGACAACTTTAGGCATAGGATAGCTCCTTTCGCAGGGCAAGCATCAGGTTGCAAGCCAGCCCTTCAAAGCTGGCGTTAAGGGCGAGACCGCGGCGGGCGGCCAGAATGGCGGACCAGGCAAGGCCGAGATTACGGCGCACTTTTTCCGGTCCGGTGTATTCAGATAGAAAACTGTTCAGCTCGGCGGCGTGATCGTCATTGATCAGGTGTTCCCTGCCGCCGTTACCTGCCAGAACAAGAAGATCGCGGATCAGGCTTCCCATGACATTAAGGATATCGCCCAGATGCTGCCGGTTCGCGTCACAAAACTGGAAGCCGGTTGTCAGCAGATCAGACCTGGACATGCGTGGTATGCCGGTGAAAAAACGGATCGTATCTTTGCGCAAGTCGCTGAACCAGTCATTTCCAGCCAGTTCGATGGCTGTCCCCGGCAAGCCTTTGCTGAAACGAACAAAAAAGTTAACCGCATCATTCTTGTCCAGACCTTTGTCGTGTAATATAGCCATGATCTCGTCTGGTGAGCGCCTGCTGACAATATGAAGTACGGCGCGCGATACGATGGTGGGCAACAGGTGGTCAGCCCCGCTGGCCGTCAGCAGGAAGATGGCATAGGGCGGCGGTTCTTCCAACGATTTCAGCAAGGCATTCTGACCTTGTTCATTCAGGTCATCCGCTGCGATCAGGTAGACCTTGCGCTGCCCGAGCTGTGGCTGCATGTATAAATCGGCGCCGATCTGCCGGCGAACAGATTCGACAGGAATTACTTTTTCTTTGCCCTGCAGTTGCAGCTCCCTGTAATCCGGATGCACCTGCTGTTGAAAATACCGACAGGATGAACAAACGCCGCATGCGCCATCCGATCCGGGTTGTCGACACAGCAAGGCGGCAGCGAACGTACGAGCGATCCAGGTCCGCCCGACACCCTTCGGTCCGATAAAAATATAAGCATGCCCCGGATTGCCCGTCAGGGCCTGACCGAGGCGCTGCTTGAGTTCATTTTGGCCAACAATGGAGGAAAATGACATGTTACATCTTCTCGAAGTGCTCGACATTTAACA
The DNA here is from genome assembly GCA_033549405.1 of Bacillota bacterium. GTDB lineage: Bacteria > Bacillota > Clostridia > Saccharofermentanales > UBA5734 > JAAYBY01. Next base: position 18,920 of record JAWSUP010000001.1, read on the forward strand.
CAAAGACTGTCGCGCCTCCGACCATTACCTCAACAGGATAGGGGATATAGGATCCGCCCATTGACGAGGGGGTGACATTGGTATTGATCGCCGCCTGCCTGCTGCTGGAATACTTGCGGATGATACTAAGCACATCATCCAGTTGATCATCGTCGACAACAATCATTAACGTCGTGTTACCGGACCGGAGAAAACCACCGGTTGAATTGAGTTTTGTTACCCGGTAACCGGCACGGTTCAATTCAGCCATCAGGCGCGGGCTGTCCTCATCGTGTACAATTGCGAATATCAGTTTCATATGCCAAGGCCCTCCCTAATCTTGTGGTATATCTGCTCTGCAAGTACCTCTTCCGGCTGTGCTGCGTCCAGGACAGTGATGCGTTCTGGCTCCGAGGCAGCCAATTGGCGATAACCGTCACGTGTTCGCTGCATAAACGAAACACTTTCATGATCGAGACGGTCCTGCTTGTGCCGGCGTCCCGACAGGCGATCCAAAGCACTTTCAACCGGCAGATCAAGAAGGATCGTGATGTCCGGTCGGCAAGCGCCGATAGCCAGCTGGTTGAGTGATCGGATTACAGTCTGATCCAACGATCGGCCAAATCCCTGGTAGGCAGCCGTTGAGTCAAAAAAGCGATCGCAGATCACCCATTTTCCTGATTCCAGGTTCGGCAGAATGACTTCGCGCACCAGTTGCGCCCTGGCTGCTGCGAAAAGCAGTAGTTCTGTTTCCATGCACATACCCGTATGCTCTTTATCCAGCAAGATCCTGCGTATAGCTTCTCCGATCGGTGTTCCGCCCGGTTCGCGCAGAACCCGGACCTCTTTACCCTTATCGGTCAATCTTGCGGACAAACGCTTAATCTGTGTCGTTTTGCCTGATCCATCGATTCCTTCGAAGGTGATCAGGCGGCCTGGCATGGAAAATTGAGTCTGCTGCCCATCTGTCGGCTTATGTTCATTATACATCATATCGGCTCCCGATGGAATCAGATCAGGCAAAGACTTGCACCTTTCCCGCATCTATTCCGCTTATACTGATATTATTCTCTAATAATTGGCGCACAAAATCAACTCTGTCCTGATCGACTCTTTCTCCAGGCCAGATCAGGGCGATGCCAGGCGGGTAAGGCGCGACTGAGCGGGCAGCAATCAATCCAACAGCTTCTTCCAGGGTCAACTGCCGTATTGGGCGTTTTGCCAGCAGCGCTTCCTGTAAGGGCATCGCCTGTTGCAGCGGTTGCCAGGATGTGCGCCAGTTCGCCTCGAGCGCCAGCAGCTTGCGGCTGCGTTCGCAACTTGACCGGTCGGCGACCTGCAAAGTCGCAGCAGCAATATTCAGAATGCCCGACAGCTGATTCCAATCGCTTTCCTGCTGCCACAGAGAAGGGATCAGGACAAGTCTGGTCAAGTCGGCAAATTCAATGTCAACACCGTTGTCAAAGAGCTGCCGGGTCAAAAAGGGCGTCACTGTAACATCATCTTCATCACTCATTGTGATCACAATCCGCAACGGGTCGCGATCAAGGCCGCTGCTTCCGGGATGCCCCGCTTCGGCTGTCGGGATGCGCCGGTCTGGCTGGCAAGTAAGCCGGCTGTTCAGCCTGCCACGAAAAGCGGCCAGATGAGCCAGCTGCTGACTGATGCGCGCAGCGCCTGTTTCTGTCAGCAGCTTTCTCGCATAGTCAAGGCTGGCAGCGATCGGAAAAGGCGGACTCGATGTCTGGAAAACCGCTGTGAGCCGATCCAGTCTGGCAGCTATCAGGCAGTCATTGGTAACAGCAGCCCGGCCGAAATGCAGAAAAGCGCCGCCGGTCAGAACAGGCAATGTCTTATGGCCGCTCTGCGCACAGGCATCTGCACCTGAAGCCAGAGCCGATACTGGCAATCGATGATCACGATCATATGACAGGTGGGCCCCATGTGCCTCGTCGACGAGCAGCAGGGCGCCCCTGCGATGGACAACCTGAGCGATCGCCCGGGTTGCGGCACACCCGCCATAATAATCGGGAGAAGTCAGCAAAACGGCCTGGCACTGGGGGTTTTCGGCCAGCGCTTTATCCACGTCTGCTGCAGTCGCCTGAGGCAGCAGGGTCAATCTTGGTTGTTGTGTAAACTCATCCGGCGGGGGAAAACCGGTCTGCTGCAATGGCAGAATCGTCAGATTCAACAGCGCAGCCGCGTGCAGAACGGATCGATGGCAGGTGCGGGCAACCATCAGTGTCCCGCCAAAGCCAACTGCGCAAGCCAGCATAATATGGATTGCGGTTGTCGATCCGCCTGTGATGAAACGTGTCAGACCGGCACCACAGACCTCTGCAGCCAGTGCCATCGCCCGGTTGGCAGGACCGGTCGGCCGGTTCAAGTCATCGGTTGTTGGCAGTTCAGTCAAGTCAATATCGGCCAGGCAATGACGGAACCAGGCCGGCCAGGCTTGTCCGGCGCTGTGGCCAGGCGTATGCCAGCTGCTCCGACCGCTCCGGGCATGTGCCAGCAGGGCATCAAGTAAAGGTGTTTGCCCATCTGGAAATTGATCTGTCATTGTCGTCACCGTTCTTGTTGAAAAGAGAGCCGGCATAACCGGCTCTCAAGTGCTCTGATCAATAATCGAGTTTGATTGTGTGCAGTCCGGCTATTTCCAGCCAGATCTCTTTTTCGATACGGTCAATATCCTTGCGGATATCTTCATAGGTTTCTTCAGCCTGTATTCTTCGGTCCCAGCGTGAAGATCGATCACTGCCGGCTGTTTTTCGGTTTTGCCGCATCTGCTGATCCGCTCGCACCGGCTTCTCCCTGGGGGGCTGGCTCTGTCTATTGACGTGCTGTGCAGTCTTTTCCACCGGGGCTGTTTCTGCACGTTCGGGTGCTCTGGCGGCTGCCACCGTCGCATCTGACTGATTTCGGCTCTGCGGCCGGTTCTGGCTGCTGCGATTGCGCCGATTCTTATTGGATCGCGTATTGCTCCGATTGCCAGATGCCGCTGTTTTTTGTTGATTAGGATTGCTTTTCGCGCCAGCCTCTGCACTGCGCACACCGGTCTCCCGGTTTACCGGTTCACGATGCACACTTTGGTTCTCTTGTCTTTGTTCGACCGGGCCAGTGCGAACATTAGCCTGCTGCGCCGGTTTATTCACTTGATCACCAGATGCGCCGGCAGGTCCGAAATGGCGGTAGTTGCGCTTGCGGCGATTCGTTCCGCCTGATTTTCCGGAATCAGCATTCGCTGAATTTCCGATATTGCCCGTATTACTCATTCATGTACCTCCTGCTTCCAGATCAGTCAGGCTGATCTGGCAAACCCCGACTTTATGGGGTCGCACCTGTTCATTTTAACGTGTTTTGCATGTGATGACAAGTCGGATACCATTCTGACCGGACTAATCTGACACCGGCTGATGTCCCGATCGTGCCGTCCGTCAGTTCCCTGAGCGGGATCATGACAAATTGCCGGTCCTGCATGCGCGGATGGGGCAAAATAAGGTGCGGGTCAGATAACTGCAGCTGGCCGTAGGTCAAGATGTCGATGTCGATGGTACGGGGACCCCAGCGGATCCGCCGTTCTCGCCCGAGTTCCCGCTCAACTGCCTGACAGGTCTGTAACAGCTCATCTGGCGACAACGTCGTCATAATCTTGACAACACAGTTGTAAAAGGCTGGCTGTTCTGTTAACCCGACCGGGTCCGTTTCATAAAGCGATGACACGGCGTCGATTTCGATACCGTCGATACCGGCCAGCTTATGCACGGCAAAAACCAGATAACCAATTCTGTCGCCCAGGTTGGAGCCAAGTGACAGAAACACGGCTACCGGTTTACCCGGATTGATGTGATCAGGCATTTTATCTGTTGGGTTGCTCATCTGTTCCGCTGCCTGTATATCCGGACGGCCATGTAGTCAAATTGACCTTCAATCGGTGCTTCCGGCTTGCGGACTGTCACATCGACAGCTTCAGCGATCTGATAGGTTTGCAGAAGCGTGTCGGCCACGGCGCCGGCCAACCGCTCGATCAAATCATAGGATGCCTGCTCGACAATCTCTTTGATCACTAAATAAGCCTGGCCGTAATCAATCGTCTGCGCCAGGAGATCAGTTGCTGTCGCAGGCAGACGATCGCAGTGGAAAATGACATCCAGAATAAAGTTCTGACCGTTTTTCTTCTCTTCCGGCAATACACCGACATGGCTGAAAAAGACCATGCCGCTCATGATGACCTGGTCACTCAATGCTGGACTCACGTTGATTCCTCCCTACGGCTGCGGCAGATCGCATCTGCCATCCGGACAACCGGTGCCAGTTCCTGAACATCGTGGACGCGTACAAAGTCGGCGCCACGGGCTATAGCGACAGCCACGGCGGTCGCTGTCCCCATCAAACGCTCATCTACAGGCGCCTGCAGAATTTCACCGATGAAGCGCTTGCGCGAAGGCCCGACCAGAATTGGCAATTCGAAGGTTTGCAACTCTGGGAGGCGCCGGATCATAGCCAAAGATTCAGCTGTAGTCACCCCAAATCCGATACCCGGGTCAAGGATGATCTGGTCTGGCGCCAGACCAGCCTGAAATGCCAATGTCAGGCTGCTGTGTAAAAAAGCTGTCATGGCGGATATGATATCATGTCGGTCATCTTGATTGTTTTCCCGATAGAGCCGCGCATTGTGCATGATCACGACACCAGCCTGTGCTTCGGCTGCCACCTGCGCCATCGATCCGCCTGATTGCAGCCCCATGACATCATTAACGATACTCGCGCCAGCTTCCAGGGCGGCCCGGGCAATCTCAGGCTTAGAGGTATCGATCGATATCGGGCAGCCAAACCGCTTCGCGATACCTGCAACGACCGGCAGGATCCGACGCAGCTCTTCGTCGGCGCTAACCGGTTCTCCGCCAGGACGCGTTGATTCGCCGCCAACATCAATGATATCAGCACCGGCAGTCAACATAGCTTCAGTCTGGCGCAGGGCATCGTTCGGCACGGCAAATAGGCCGCCGTCAGAGAAAGAATCAGGCGTCACATTGACAATACCCATGATATAGGTCCGATTGCCGATGGGAAACCGGTGCTGTCTGCAGCGGAAAACGACTTGCGGACCTGCTGTCTCAATCACTTTTGCTTCACCTCATGCATTTATCGGCGCCTATTGATCAACGACATGGCCTCTGCCCGCGAACGGGCATCGCTTTTGCACAATCCGCGTAAAGCTGATGTGACCGTCAGTGAACCAGGTTTGCGGATCCCGCGCATGGTCATGCAAAGGTGCTCTGCTTCAACAATGACAGCCACACCCATCGGTTTGACAGCTGCGACAAGCGTATCGGCAATCTGGGAGGTCAGCCTTTCCTGTAGCTGCGGCTTTCTGGACATAACGTCGACAATGCGGGCAATTTTGCTCAGACCGACGATTCTGCCTTCACGAGGGATGTATACGACATGTGCCCGCCCGATAAATGGCAGCAGGTGATGCTCACACATGGAATAAAAAGGTATGTCGCCGACCATGATCATTTCGTCGTGATCCTTTTCATGAAAAACCTTGATCACGTCGTGCACATCGATGTGAAGCCCTGCAAACAGCTCTTCGTACATACGCGCCACACGTGCAGGCGTTTCCAGCAGACCTTCGCGGTCAGGGTTTTCGCCAATTGCATACAAGATCTCGCGAACAGCCCGTTCTATGCGGGGCAGATCGACAGCAGTCGGCTCATCATCAGGTTTGCCGCCGGTCTGAGCCAGTTCCTGGTCATCAGCCGACTGATTCAATTCAGTTGAATTCACCGTATATTCCCTTTCTTATCTGCCAGTATCTGGCGGCGGTACTGCATGGGTGTCATGCCAATGTGTTTTCTGAATGCTGCATTGAAACGCTGCGGACTGGAAAAACCAACCTGGGTCGCAATGCCGCTGACCTTGATATCCTGCTGCTCCAGCAACTTGCAGGCATGATCGACACGGACCTGCATCAAAAAAGTCATCGGGTTCATACCGGTTTCATCCCGGAAAGCGCGGGCAAAATAACCCTGGCTGAGAAAAACATAACCGGCTACATCAGCGATCGACAAATCATGGTCGTGGTTTTCGACAATATAGTCACGGGCGATCTTGACCAGTTCACGCGCCTTGCCGCTGCGTACCCGCAAGCTCTCTTCCCATTCTTCGCGCAGGCCGCGTGCCAGTACAACCAGAAGTTCCATCGCCAGAAGCTGCATCATCAGCTCGCGCCCATACGCTTCTTTGCGGTTCTCCCGCAGAATACGCTCGGTCAACGTCGCGATATCCTGGCGGCTTTTACCGCGCAGCAAAAGATACGGATCATCCACTTTGCCGGCTCTGCCAGAATCGCTGCCATAGGCAAAATTGATGAATTGTTCCAGCGTTTGTGGTGCAATATCGGTCGTTTTCTGCATTTGAAAATCCGGCAACGAGGCGTCCCTGTCAGTTCCAGTCATGCCATGGTGAGCAAAACCGAAATACAAGACCATCATGTCGGCCGCGCCTTCAAGAATGCGGATACTGTGAGAGCTGCGCGGGCGGATTACAAGGGTCGCCCCTTTCTCGATCAGAACTCGGCGTCCTTCGATGAGAAACTCAGCTTTCCCGTTGCGCATGTATGTCAGCTCGTGGTAATCGTGTCGGCTCGGATTCGTCATGGTCGCAGATCTTTCAAAGGAACGTTCAATCCCTTTAAAAACAACCGGTATGGAACCGGCTGCATCCATGATACCTCTTTCAACTGCTGGCAACAGATCTTCAAACATCAGCATCACCCGCCACCATCATAGCAGAAATAACTGAGGTTGTAAAAATAAGCCAGGGGGACATCCATATTGTCCCACCCGAAGTGGAACAGGCATGCAAGTTCAGGGCAGCGGTGCACAAGAGTCACTGACAGCCGCTATTTTCAAGCTATACCAGGTCTCAGCAGCAGCCAGAAGGATCGCCTCTTCTGGTGACAGATCAAGGCAGATCAGCAGGTCGCTTCCCTGCGACTCATAACTAAAACCGGTTGATTCCGCCTGACCCATGATTTTCAGGATCCGGACACCGGCCAGCATCTGGATTTCCTGGTCTGTCGGGGAACTGGGCACGAGATAAATGTCCACCAGAGAACCCTCTGCCAGCCAATAGCCATTCGCAGCGGCTGCGTCGAGCCTGATGGTCATGAGGCGTCGGCCGGGTTCTGTTCCCGGATAGAGCAAACCGGCAGACTGGCCGGTTATTCGATTGCCAAGCAGGATCTCTCCCTCCGAAAGATCTGTGGTGCAGATAAGGCCGATAGCCATTTGGGCATCGGTCACCCAGTCTGCCCGCACGAGCTTAGCCGGCACTTCAACGATGCCAAGATCAGATGAATCCAGCTGACTGCCGGCTTCGATCTCCCGCAACACGACAACCACAGGGGTCGTCTGAATTTTATCTCGCGACCGCCCGGCATACCAGGCCAGACCGACCAGGACGACTGTCAGCACGATTGTCAATGTCACCTGCTTTGAGTGGCGCATGTCAAGCTCCTTTCGCGTGGTGGGAAAGTTGTATTCTTAACATACCTTTCCCACAGGCTTTTCGGCGCTTTCTCCCGCTACGCGGGCTGTCTGACTGCGGAGCAAGCTCCTCAGCTTGTCAGACAGCAGCGCCTGAAAAGCCTACCCGCTTCGCGTGGTGGGAAAGTTGTATTCTTAGTCTATAAATATTTCCAGTGAGTGGACAATCGGCACATCCTGTCCATCCTGTAGCGTCAAAACGGCTTCGATCACTACAATCGGCTGATTTTCAGGCTGACGGTCGCCCATCCAGTGGTCTGGATCATACGGCAGCAGCCGCGTCGTGAAGCGAATCTGCTGCAGTTCCAGGCAGTCTGCCAGAATGACAGGGCAATGATCCATGAAATGTCTGGCCAGCATGGTCCGCGTTGAAATGGTCTGCATTTTTGCATGTCCGACAGACAAGTCGCCTAGATTCAGTCCGGTACAGGCTGCCGGTAAAACCTGCTGGACATATTGATGCGCGCGCCTGACCAAAAGCCATTCATAGATCCGTTCGATGCAGCCTGTGCCGATCGGTACGATAAGCAAAGCGGTGATCATGAATATCACCAGTGCTGTAGCTATGGAACCGCGTCGAAAGCCTGCAGTATGCGGCAAACCATACTGGCTTCGTAGACGAAACATGCGTTTACTTCCTCCATCTGCAGCGCCATTGTCAGGCGCATGTCAGTAAATGTCGCCTGAACAGTCATGGTCATGATGTCACCGTATGCGGCCTGCTCAGGCGCCTGTACGACCGTGACGGTGAAGTGGCGGTCTTGCAGTGTCTGAACCAGGTTTGCGGCGGCTGTTCCGGTCAGTCCGCCGCTCTGGTCCATCAGGAGCGCATACTGGTGACAGACAGCGTCAAATTCAATCCGGCGAAACAGGGGCAGGCAGCACAAGAGCAGCTGCACGCTGATAGCTGTCATCAAGACCATGCCGATGACCATAACCAGTAATCTGTCGATCATAGCGATTCCCCCATTTCATCACATCAGATTCGAACGGTCCAGAATGACACATTGCAATCAAGCTTGTTGCTTAAGATCGCAAATATGGTCATTGCGCTTAAATCAGTTTTATCCGACAGTCGTCGCAAATATGGATGATGACATGCTGGTCCACCAGCTTTGCAGATTGCTGATCAGGCTCGATGCAAAGGTCTGCAGACCTGGAATGACGATAACCGCCGCGATGATGATACCTGCGGCGATGCCGATAACCTCATTCAGGCCAAATCCGCGCCGCCCGGCCAGTTGCTTCTCACCCTTGTTCTTTCGGACCTTTCTGTTGCTTGTTTTCTTCATCTTCAAGACCTCCTCGTCATATTTGCCGGCAGCCATGTGGCTGCGATCAGCCAAAGATCGATTGCAGAGCGCCTGCAGCGCTATGCAGCATCGGATATAAAAACAAAATCATGAGCGGGACCAGTCCGCCTGCCACAGTCAGTGTCAGGAAAGTGCGGATTCGCCGTGTTTCTTCCTGCATCAGGCCAAACGTGCGCGCAAACAGCAGCTCTTCCATACGAACCATGCTTTTTCCGGCCACACCCGACTGCAGACACTGATGTACATGGACGGACAAAAGGTCGCAGTCCTGGCTGTGGAACAGCCGACGCAGGACATCAAATGCACGGTCACTGTCGAGCGTAACCTCGTAGATGGCAGTAAACTGCACCAGAGCCGGGTAAACCACAGGATCACGAACCGCTGTGGAGAGCCCCCGCAAAGCATCGGTTGCGGCGACACCTGACGATATCTGTCCATCAAGAAAGCGGTAGATTTTATACAGACTGCGGACGAACGCCTTTTTGCGCTCACTGGCTCTGCGTCGCAGCATGCGGTTGACCAGAACCGCCAGTAACACGGACCCGGCGAGTGTCTGCAGATTCTGTGTGCCGCTAAGCAAGCCAAAGATGAGGATCAATCCCGGGATACCGCATTGAATCAGAAGATAGATTTTCAATGCCACAGTCCGTGTGAAGCCTGCCTGGTTCAACTGGCAGCGGCTTTTGTCGACCAGGACGGATAACACTTTGGCAAACCGGCTCTTCTTCCTATGCAATGGCAGATGCTGATGCCGGCTCAGCGCAGCCTGGGACAGCTGACGGTTTATCCGGCAAGCCAGTACCGGCAAGAGCAAATAGAGGCAGGCAGCTGCGATGACGGTAACAGTCAAGATTGTCCAGATATGCATATGCATCCTTTCTGTTGACCCCTTAATCGTTTATCTTCTTCTGGATCAGAATAAAGGTGACAACGGATAAAAGATAAATAACTGTTCCTGCACCTGCCAGTGCCAGACCAGGACCAGTTTGGACAAAGAGTCGACTGCCGGCTGGATTTCCCCACAAACGCAGTGCGCAACAGATCGGCACCGCGATCATAATGATCGCCGTAACTGTTCGGTCGTGCGCATTGGAAAGTTTGCGCCGGGTATATTCTTCCTCGATCCGGTTCATCTGCCATTCGAGATGCTCCAGCAGAGATGGCAGGTCGCCCCGGTAATGCAGGTTGAAACGTATGGAGGCGACAAAATCCTGAAAATGTTCGTGCTCAAGGCTTTTCTGCATCAGATCCAGAGCCTGGTCTATGGCCATGCCGCCGCGCACGCGGGTCAGGAACGCCTCAATGACCGATCTGAGCGGTTGATCCAATCCACCGTCTATACACTTTTGAAAAGCATAGAGCAGGTCTTCACGCACCTGGCACCAGCGGTTCATTGAACTGAGCAATTGCAGGGTCTGTTTGCGGATCTTGCCCGATCTGCCAAATGCACTCCAGATCATAATGTTCATCTTCCTCCCGATAGCCGTGCACGGCCAGGATCTCGCAGATCTTGAAATCGCGCAGGCAGATAATCAGGTCCATGCAGCGGCCGATCATCCGCCGCAGCGTCTCATCCGCTTCGCCCCGCGATACCGGTCGGGCCAGGGCGAGCAGGCGGTCGGGAACATCAGCTGCCCGGTCTGCGTGGATTGTAGCCAGGCAACGATGTCCGGAGAAGGCCGCACTGATGAAGGCCATTGCTTCGTCACCGACGATTTCTCCAACGCAGTAAGTGTCCAGCGACATGGTCAGGCCGTCGCGCACCAGATCGAGCAGGCTGACCGGCCGGCCGCCCTCATAGGGTTTCTTGATGCGCTGCTGCAGACAGCAAGGCTTTTCAGGATACAGTTCACTATCGCTTTCAGCGATCAGGACGCGTTCGAGTTCGGGCAGCTCTTCGATGAAAGCGCGCAGTAAGGTCGTTTTGCCGGCCGCCCCCTTGCCGCAGAACAAAACAGTCCGGTCAGAAGCAGCCCAGTCCCGCAGCATGGCGGCAATCTTATGGTTCAACATGCCGACAGTGACCAGGTCAGCGAGGCGCAGTGATTTCCGACTGTGTTTCCGGATGCTGATCGCAGGATACCGGATGCTGCGTGGCGGTACAGTTACATTGATGCGCAGGCGATATTGATCATCAGTGACACGGCAATGACTGTCATTTTCATTGATGACACCACCGTTTCTGATAATCAATAAACGGCAGAATGCGTCGTATGAGCGTTCATCGGGAAACGCGAGTGACAGGGCACGCCTGGTTCCGCCGGTTTTGATCGTAAATGCAGTCGGTCCGATCCCGTCGATATCGGATATAGTCTCGTCTGCAACATAGGGCTGCAGGGGTCCATACCCGAATAAAAAGTCCATGACCTGCTGCTGCAGGTCCCTGCGGAAGAATCCGGCCCTGACACTGACCTGTTCAGCCGTCCGCGCGATCAGGTCCAGCAAAACCTGCCTGGGAACCTGGCGGGCGGCAACCCCTGCTACAGTTGCCGCGTCTGTCTGCAGAATCTGGCTGCAAATTGTGGCTACCAGCTCCTGCAGATCCGGTGCAGCCGGTTCACTGTGCTCAGGGTTGTCATCGTCCTGGAGCAACAAGCCCAATGTCATCTGGTCCTCGAGCCTGTATTGCTTCAGCTTTTCAGATAACAAGGCGTGCGATTGAACAACTGGCATGTCAATCTCCTTTTCTCTCCTGACGCAACAAGTCGAACTGCGCGATCAGTGATCTGTACTCCTTTTTATTGGCATCACTCAGGCAGGCAGCGTATGGAACAGCGCCACAGCCGCGCAAACGCCTTTGCCGCTGTTCAGAAATTACACCTGCCAGGCGTCCGTCACTGAGTTCATTCATGGTTCCCCTGCTGAGATCGGTCTGCTTGTTGTAGGGAAAGGCAACAAAAGCGAGCCGGTTCTGCTCCAGATAATTCCTGGCAGATAAAAACTCCAGAGATCGTTTGACTTCGCGAAATGAGCCGACATCTCCCGCCAGCGGGATGACGACTTTGTCAGCGGCCAACAGGCACAGACAGGTGAATGCGTCAAATACACTGCGGGTACAGAGCACAATGACCAGATCGGCAATCAACCGCGCCCATTTGAGCGTTTGATGAAGTGAGTCCAGATGACAATATTCATAGTCATCCAGCTGATTCGTGCAATCAAGCAGCCTGACCCGGGAAACGCTGGTGTCTCTGGCCAGTGTCGTGAGCAGCTGTGGTGTTAAGCGCCCCTGCTGTTCTGCCTGCATGGCCAGATCGAGACCGTTCAGCCGAATTTTTGACTGATCACGATAAAACCGATGGGGATGACCCAGCAGCAAGTCAGCCCGCGGGTTCAAGAGATTGGCGTCGATGACCAGAACCGAGTGTCGTTCAGCCAGAACCGCTGCCAGCTCGCAGCCGCAGGCTGCGCCATCCCAGACACAGAGCAACGGCGCCGGCAAACGCTCTTCGCGGACTTGTCCGTCTGCAGCACCTTTTGCACTGATCTGCACCCCTGACTGTCCGTCTTGCTGCACCCCTTTGTCGTCTATTTTCAGGTCGCACGCGTTATCAGTCTGTTCGATTTTCAACTGATCGTAAATCATTTTCAGATCACTGATCAGCGCGTCTGCCTGGTTGTAGCGCATGGCCGGATCTGAGTGCAGGCATTTGCCGATCAAGGTCTGCAGTGCTGCAGGTTGGCCCGAAACACTGGCGCTAAGCGGTTTGTCACGGCACTCTTCAGGCTTTTTGCCGGTCAACAGCACCAGCATGACCAGTCCCAGCGCAAACAGGTCGCTGCCAGGGCAAGGTGTTCCTGCCACCAGTTCCGGTGCGGCATAATTCATCGTCATTGCCTGTTTACCTTTGAGCGGACCGGAGCATTCCCGGCCGTCCAGGAGACGGGCCGCGCCAAAATCGATCAGGCCGACATCACTTTGCCGGTCAACAATCAGGTTGGCAGGTTTGATGTCCAGATGGACCAGGGGGAATTCCCTCTGCAAGTGGAGATACGACAGCATTTGCGACCATTGGATCATCCAGGGCAGCCATACGCCGGGGTCGATGCCACCTGGATTATGGTTGATCGTATCTGTCAGCGGCACCCCATTAATGTATTCAAAAATACAATACGCCGTGCCATCCTCGTCAACGGTCTGTCCCAGGCAGCGGGGTATGCCGGCATGCCAGACATCAGCCAACTGCTCCGGAACAGCCGGATCGACAAACGACACAATCGGCTTATGTACATACCGCATGCCGTCCTGGATATCCCGGACCAGACAGCCGCTGCACAACCGCGTTTCAAGTTCATATCTTGTCCGATCGATGGTTGCCAAAGCCATGGTTGCTGCTCCTGTCCATATTTGTTCCGACAGAGACAAGCATAACGAAAAAGAGCACCCCTGTGGGTGCTCTTCATGCGACAAAAGGCGACAAAACAGGACGTAAAGGTCCTGCCAGTCAATTGATCAGGCTGTCTTTTCTGGCTTTAAGACAACCTCCGGCGGCTTTTTGTCTTTCACGCTGGTTTTGGTGATGATGCAGCGCGCGACATCGTCCCGTGAGGGCAGTTCGAACATGATGTCCATCATGATTTCTTCCAGGATCGAGCGGAGGCCACGCGCCCCTGTATTGCGCTCAAGTGCCTGGCGGGCGATTTCCTGGACAGCATCCGGGTCGAACGACAGTTCGACGCCATCGTAGTCAAAGAGTTTTTTGTACTGTTTGACCAAGGCATTGCGCGGTTCCTGGAGAATGCGCACCAGCATGTCCTCGGTCAAGCCTTCAAGCGGGACAATAACCGGCAGACGGCCGATGAACTCCGGTATCAGGCCGAATTTGAGCAAATCCTGAGGCATGATGTCCGCCAGGATCTGACCGACATCCTTTTCCTTACGGCTCTCAACAATAGCGCCAAACCCGATTGATTTCTTTCCGGTCCGATTCTGGATGATTTTCTCCAGTCCGTCAAAAGCACCGCCGCAGATGAAGAGGATATGCGTTGTGTCAATCTGAATAAATTCCTGGTGTGGATGCTTGCGGCCACCCTGTGGCGGCACATTGGCAATCGAACTCTCCAGGATCTTCAGAAGCGCCTGTTGGACACCTTCACCGCTGACATCGCGGGTAATGGAGGGATTATCGGATTTGCGGGTAATCTTGTCAATTTCATCGATATAAATAATGCCGCGCTGTGCCCGTTCGATGTCAAAGTCAGCATTCTGGATCAGCTTGAGCAGAATGTTTTCGACATCCTCACCAACATAGCCGGCTTCGGTCAGCGCTGTTGCATCGGCAATGGCAAACGGCACGTCAAGAATTCTGGCCAAAGTCTGGGCCAGCAAAGTTTTACCGCTGCCGGTCGGTCCGATCAGCAGAATATTGCTTTTGGTCAGTTCGACCTCTTCCTCAGATGCTTTGCTGTTCTTTTTACTTTTACCCTGGTCCTTACCTGGTTTCTGCCCCGACACTGGCGGCGGGTTCTCGGCATAGACCCGCTTATAGTGGTTGTACACAGCAACAGCAAGGGCGCGCTTTGCCTTTTCCTGGCCGATCACATACTGGTCGAGAGCTTCTTTGATCCTGGCCGGTGACATCAATTCAATCGCTTTGTCCTGATCGGCTTGTTCGAAGCCCTGGTCATCGAGCCCCTCCTGCAAGATATCATCGCACAAGGCGACGCATTCATTACAGATAAAGACACCTGGCCCGGCGATCAGGCGGGCGACCTGCCGATCAGTCTTGCCGCAGAACGAGCAGCTTACCGGCGTGTACAGCTCATCGCTGTCACCGGGACGTTTACCACCGGTTTTGCTGCCGCGGCTGCCGCTTTTACCTTTGTTGTTTCCATCTGCCATGATCAGACCCTCTTATCCATGACCTGGTCGATAATGCCATAGGAGATGGCTTCTTCTACAGTCATCCAATTATCCCGCTCGGTATCGAGGGCAACCTTTTCAAGGGGCTGCTTGCAGCGTTCGGCCAGGATTTTGTTCAGGCGCTCGCGCATGCGGATGATATGTTCGGCGGCGATGCGGATGTCAGATGCCTGACCCTGGGCTCCGCCTGATGGCTGGTGGATCATGATTTCAGCGTTGGGCAAAGCAAAGCGCTTGCCCGGCGTACCTGCGGCAAGCAGGAATGCGCCCATGCTGGCGGCCATGCCCATGCAGATCGTCTGCACGTCAGCCTTGATGTACTGCATGGTATCGTAGATCATGAGTCCGGAAGAAACCTCTCCGCCGGGGCTGTTGATGTAGAGTTGAATATCTTTGTCCGGATCCTCAGCTTCCAGAAACAGAAGCTGGGCCGTTATCAGGCTGGCAGTGACCGAGTTAACCTCGTCGCTGAGAATAATGATCCGCTCTTTGAGCAGCCGGGAAAAAATGTCATAAGATCGCTCGCCGCGATTCGTCTGTTCAACGACAATTGGTACGAGGCTCATATGCATAGACTCCTTTCCTGAAATGGCAGGTGCCACCATCGGTACACCTTGCTTATGGGCTGATTTCTGACCAGTCATTCTGGACTTCTCCTGATCAGTCTTTCTGCGTGGCGTCAGTTGCTGCTACTGGCTCAGTTGCCGCTTCAGCTTCTGGCACAATTACTTCATCTGAACCGGTCACTTCCTTTGCCTCGACCGGATCTTCTGCAAGTTCCGGCGGCGGTGCTACAGGAATCGCTTTAGCAACGAGCAATTCGACGGTTTTCCTGCGGATGATCGTTTCCGTGACGAAATTGTCTTTCTCATCGGTGATCCGGGATTTGATATCTTCGGCTTTCATGTTATACGTGGTGGCCATTTTCTCAATCTCGGCTTCAATCTCTTCCTCAGATGCCGCAACAGCCTCTTCTTTGGCTATTTTTTCCAGAACAAGGCGCGTGCGGACACGGTCCTCGGCCGGCTCATGCATCTGCTCTTTAAAGGTATCGATGGTCTGGCCCATATAACTGAGGTACTGTTCCAGTTCAAATCCCTGGTAACGCATCTGGTTACGCTGTTCTTCGATCATCTGCTCAATCTCATGGTCAACCATTATATGCGGAATGTCAACTGTCGCGTTGGCGGCAACAGCCTTGATGACATTCTCTTCGAAGATGCCGTTGGCACGGTTTACTGCATTGGTCTCCTGCTTTTTGCGCAGGTCTTCTTTATATGCGTCCAGGGTCTCGAATTCGCTGACATCCTTGGCAAATTCGTCATCGAGCTCCGGCAGTTCAGTCATCTTGACCGAATTTATCGTCACAGCAAACGTCGCCTCTTTGCCGGCGAGCTCTTCGTTGCCGTATTCAGCGGGGAACTGGACCTGGATATCAAAAGACTCACCGCTGTTATGACCGATCATCTGCGCTTCGAATCCAGGGATAAAGGTGTTGGAACCAATTTTGAGGTCGTATGAAGCACCTTTTCCGCCCTCGAACGGCACACCATCGACGGAGCCTTCATAATCGATATTGGCGGTATCACCATCCTGGATCGGACGGTCTTCCACAGGGATCATGCGGCTGTTGCGCTCCTGGACGCGTTTGAGTTCAGCTTCGATCGCGGCGTCTTCAACGGGGAATTCAGGCTTCACAGCTTCTACTTCAAGGTATTGACCCAAGGTCACTTCAGGCTTGACCGTCACTGTTACAGTGAATTTCAGTCCCTTTTCGCGCCCGATATCGACGATATCGATTTCCGGCTGCGATACCGGTTCGATGCCCTGCTCTTCAACGGCAGCGGCATAGGCCGGGTTGGCGGCAAAGTCAATGGCGTCTTCATACAAGACACCTTCGCCGTAATACTTGGTCACCAGGTTCATCGGTGCTTTGCCTTTACGAAAGCCGGGGATCATGAACCGGTTGACATTCTTCCGAAACGAACGCTGCAGCGCTTCGCCAAATGCCTCGGGTGTTACATCAATGGTCAGCATGACCACATTATCTTCCTTTTTCTCCAGCACAGAAGCCATTATCAATTTCCTCCCATACGACACATGCGTGCCTATCTTCCAAATGCTACAAAATTCTAACACAGCCATCTGGTCTTGTAAAGGAACACACGTGACCGTAATCTGGACTTTTCCAGACTTTTTCGGCATATTTACGGTCTGTAAAAGATCACCTGGTCTTTTTCCCGCAGGATTGACGTGCTAAAATAGCTGTATTGCGCTGACACATTGTGAGCGCGGGCAGGAGATCGGCATGTCTGACTTGTTTTGGGTCTTGTATCGAACCATCGTAGCGGGCTTGTTCGGGCTCCTGATCGGCAGTTTTCTCAACGTCTGCATCTATCGCCTGCCGCGCGGTGAAACAATCGCCAAAGGCCGCTCCTACTGTCCGCGCTGCCGTCATGAGCTGGCCGGCGCCGACCTGGTGCCGGTTTTCAGTTATCTCTTGCTGCATAAGCGCTGTCGCTACTGCAGTCAGCCTATTGCGCCACGATACGCACGCATTGAGTCCGTGACCGGGATCTATTTCGCTCTGGCCGTCTGGCTCTGGGGCAACGGGCCGTTGTCACCGGCACAGGACGGACGCCCCGGGCTGTTTCTTGACTGGCCGGATCCTGTTTATAATGCAGCGGTGCTCTTTTGCATCTTACTCGCCTTCTGTGCGCTGCTGGTCTGGGCCATGATCCTTTTTGACCGGCAAATACCGCCGCGGGCAATCTACTGGTTCATTGCGCTACCGGTCCTGGCCAGGCTCGCGCTGCAGCCGGATCGCCTGCTCCTGCATCTGGCAGCCGCCCTGTTCGCTGTGGCTTTCTGGTGGCTGATCCACATCCTGAACCTGATCCGCGAAGAAGACCGGCTCCGACGAAACCACATCACAGCAGGCTTTCTGTTGCTCGGGCTTATAACCGGCCTTTTTGTCATCCAGCCGGTCATGGCGATACTCCTGACCATGACGCTTCTCCAGATTCTCTGGCTCGATAAAAAGCAAGGCCGGTCAGAACAACTTCGATCACTGATCAACGCGCTGCAACCGGTTGCAGTTCTGGTCGGGTTTGTATTTATGCTGTTCGGCTGAATGCGAACCAATCGTAACCAATTTTTAAGCCTGATAGGCACAGGCATGCAATATCCGTTATAATGAGCCAGATTCTCATTTAATCGCGAGGAGTATGCCTGCCATGATCAAACCCAGCAATGAGAACTACCGCCGATCGGTCATCCTTTATATGGTTGTCCTTGCCCTTGCTGCTCTAGGTGCGGGATTGTCCGATACAGTTCTGTCCAACTATTTCAAAGACGCCTACCAGGTCACAGCGCTCCAGCGCGGCCTGATCGAGATCCCGCGCGAAATACCAGGATTTATCGGTGTCTTTATTGTCTCGTGGCTGGCATTTCTCGGCGATCTGCGCATTGCCATCCTGGCCCAGACGCTCATGGTGATCGGGCTTTTATTGCTCGGTTTGCTGACGCCGGCATTTTCTGTCATGCTCGTCTTCATCTTCATCCATTCGCTGGGCGGCCACCTCTGGTACCCGCTGCAGGATACACTCGGCCTGCACATGATCCGGGACAACGGCACGGCCGGCAAGCTGATCGGACGTTTCAAAGGAATCAGCACAGCCTTCGGCATGGTGGCCGGCATTATCGTCTATATCGGTTTTCGCAGCAACATTTTTAGTTTTACAACCCCGGTCAAGACAATCTTCATCATCGCCATGGTGCTGTTCTCAGCCGTCCTGTTTTTTCTGTTTCTGCTCAAACGGCAAATGCCTGATGAACGGGCCGCCAATGCTGAAGGAGAACCGCTCAGTCGGCGATTCGGCATGAAAAGCCGGCGGATCCGGCTGGTCTTTCACCGGGAATACCGTTTTTATTACGCCCTGGCAGTCGTTTTCGGCGTGCAAAAGCAGATCATGTTTGTCTTCGCTCCCTGGGTCCTGATCGATCTGCTCAACAAAAAGGCCGACACCCTGGCCTTGCTGACCATCGCCGGCTCATTTATCGGCATCTTTTTCATCCCGGCACTCGGTCGCTGGGTTGACCGCTTCGGTATCAAGAAAATGCTATACGTCGACGCGTTCTCGTTCATTATGGTCTATATCCTCTATGGTCTGGTCAGTGCCGGCTTTCATACCGGCTTTCTGGCGAAAACCGGCTTGCCGGTCATCCTGGCATTCATCCTCTTCGTCATCGACCGCATGTCCATGCAGATGGGGCTGATTCGGTCGCTCTACCTGCGCAACATCGCCATCCGGCCTGAAGACATCGCGCCGACACTGACCCTCGGCCAGAGCATGGACCATGTCGTCTCCATCACCTGCGCCGCCCTGGGCGGACTGGTCTGGAGCATCTGGGGACCGCAATACGTCTTTTTCCTGGCTGCAATGCTCTCCGTGATCAACTACATCGTCGCCCGCATGGCGGTCATTCGCGAAACGCCGGCCTGATTTGTGAAACTTATTGAGCAGGCTACTTTATGACAACAACCAACGTCAGCGATGTGCCATCTTCAGGCTTTGCTCTTGTAACTAATCTCAGAAAACAGCTTGAGCTTCTCAACATCTATACTTTTACCGATGATGAATGGAATCAATTTTAAAATTAACGAATCGCCAGCAGCAATGAAGGCTTAGTTGAGAAAACGCGTAAAATTCAGACTGATCATGTGCAGATCTTGCGGCGTGATGATGACTCAACCAAAAACATCTATCTAATTGATAAGAAGAACATTCATAACAACCGGCTTCAAGTCATCAACCAATACGAAGAAGCTGGCGGCTCACATGATACACCCTGTCTATACTCTTGCATTGCTTGCAACTTTTAATAGCCACATAATGGTAGACTTATACTCAAGTCCAAATAGTTTCATAGATATCTGCATAATCATCAACATCTATCACTTCAAATCCAACCCTCTCAAGAAAAAACTTTTTACCTTGGTCTATTTCATTATTGCTTCGAGTATTTATATACCAGCCTTTATGTTTTCTGTCCGGAAACCTTCTGAAATATTTAATCCTTTCAATGAGAATCCACCTTAAAAATGTTTCGTTCTCTTCAAGACCTAATCCAAAAACAAATAGAGATTTATTAAAGATAGTATGCAACCAGGTTTTGTAACCTTTCCAATTTGATTTGTCTTTTCCCGAAAAAAGTATTTCTTCACTTCCTTTGTGTATTAAATTTCTTGCTCTTTCAACACTGCCCATATAATCGCTTAATCCTAAACGAATACTCCTATGATAGTTTATCATTCCATTTATATACCAGATTCCGAACCCATCTGTGGGCATTTTAAGTTGTTTTATTCCATGATATGTGCTCCATGGATAAAAATCTGTAAAACCTTCTTGTTCGATCCTAAATTGTTGAAAATCAAATACTCGGGCAAGTGACTCCTCGTAATTCGTGGTTAGTATTGGACAATCTAGATCTTTTATACGGTTTATGATTTTTGAATGATGAGATAGGGGGTCCCATTCTCCCATTAAGTTTGATATTTCTTTTTTTAGATTTATTCCTTGTTCATTTTCAAGTTCTAGGATATCAAAAAACTCAGTGGTTGAAATTCCTTTGGGTCTTACTGTAAGTGTTTGAAACGATACCCTTTCCCATAATTGTATTAATAAATCATCCCATGAAAGTACATTTGGATTATTTGGATACCTATTAATTCCATTACCAATTATAAAAGCGATATCATTTTTGTTGCGCTCTATAATTCTTCTTATCTCATTAGTTGTCATCTTAACACTCCTCACACTTCAATTTTTGTTTATAACTCCACTGGATCACTATTTAAGATTGAGACACAACTAAGCTTATTCGTAGCCGCTAAGAAAATACGACAGATCAACTAATTATTATTGATACAATGCAATTATTTCCAATTGATATACGGGCTTGTCGTGGATTGATGCAATTGCACTCGCCTCGAAATCAAATATGTTTCCATCGGCAAAACTACTCATTGCCTCTATGAAATCTTTTTTGGCTCTAGGATCTTTAATTTTTGTAAAAATGGTATTTTTCATCAATTCTGTACCTTCGGGGTAAATGCGCTTAACCTGAGCTAAGCAATTAAGTTGTGTTCCGATAATATCAGCCCTAGACGCTTGATATAGATTTGCATCTACTATATTGCTAATGACAGCATATCCTTTTGTCTCATACAGTATTTCCTCCCCATTGAAAATCACAGATGGATTGCCTGTCTGTTTACCGGTAAAAGCTTCGGTGTATTTCTTTTCTACCAGATCCCAGGGGATGATCTGAGTCATTTTGACCCAGCGGTTACCCTGAAATATCCGAGCGCCATGGAAACCACTTGGCCAGTCATGGAACGTAAGCTGTTTGGTGCGTTTCTTGATCATGATAGCTCTCCAAGTGCAAGGATTTTGGCCGTATTCTGATGCTTTTTATGCATTTCATTATACTATATTTTAGCCAAAATCGCCTGTTGCCAGACCTTGCCGGCTGCGGCAGCAGCCCCTAAATATCATCAAAAAAGAAATTCTTCTTAGTCAATTGAAAATATTTCTCTCCTTGGGTTTAAAAATCACTCAAAAATGTCACGGTATATGAGAGATAGTTTTCCTCTCGTTGAAATAGACAACCAAAATCAAGAACGCAAGAACGTTTGTTTATTTTGACGATTTTTGAAAATGACCCCCTACAAATGGCCAAAAAATGTCAGGGCTTATGAGAGGTAATTTTTCAGAGGGCATTAACTATTGACCTGAAAATGTCACGGTATATAAGAGGAACTTTATTTCTCACACCACACCTTGAAAACCAAATAGAGAAAAAGGAGAAAGCAAAACGATGACTACATCCGAAAACACACCTAAGAAGAATGACACCTACCGCGTGGATCATCCCAGATTCATGAGCGCTGATGAGATCGCCCAGACCTGTGGCATCTCTCGCTCCAACGCCTACCGACTGATCCGCAAGCTCAACCTTCAGCTTGAGCAGAAGAACAAAATCACAGTCGCCGGTAAAATCAGCCGCTGCTACTTCGAAGAAATGGCGGAGCTTTGATTGATGAACAAACAGCCGGAGACAATCATCACGATAACACTAGATTACAGTAAACAGAAAGGACTTAGCTGATGCCGGTATATAAGAACGAAGAAAAGGGCACTGGTTTTGTGCTTTCTATTACACCGACTGGATGGGCAATCACAAGAAGATGAAAAAGGAAGGATTCAGGACGCTGCGTGAGGCGAAAGCCTATGAGCGCTATTTCCTTGAGAAGGCAGCTGCCCGGCCTAACATGAGCTTCAGTACACTGGTCGCGATCTATATGGAGGACTGCAAGACCCGGCTCAAGCAGACGACTGGTGTATGATAACCTTAGTAATATTCGATACAAGAAATTCGGAATGTGACATCAATGTGAGTAGTGGCTGTACGCAACTGGTTAATAAGCATTATAGAAAATAAAAATATACCAACCAAGAATTGAGATGGCTGAGGCATTGTCGTCCGCTACTCTATGTGTTTCAACTTGTGGGTATTGCTCTGGTCATACAGTATTTATGAAATACCAATCTTATTTTTCATTCAATCACTCAAATAAATCACTATGCGTTCCTGTGCGCTCAAACACAATAATGCCATTTCCAACTTGATAAATCAGTAACCAGTCTGGTTTTATATGGCACTCACGACAACCCTCAAATCCTCCGGACAAGGCATGGTCTTTATGCTTAGCATCCAAGGGATGTTCATTTATCAGGTTACGGATTATAGCGTCAATCAACGAAATGTTATAATTCCGCTTGGCAGCCAGTTTGTAATCCTTCTTAAATCTGCCTGTATAGTCAGGAGTCAGCATCAGCGTTTCAATTCCTTTAACATATCGTTGGCGCCGCTAAACCGAACTTTACCGGACTTGATGATTTCGTCACCTTCTTTTATTGCTTCCAGCGTTTCAGCGTTAGGCGCAGGGGGACGCAAATCAAATGGAAGTCCGCCAACAATCCTTGATGTGTAAAGGAACACATTGATCGCATCGGTAATACTCATGCCGTATCGAGAATAAATTGTTTCAACTTCTGCTTTTACTTGCGGATCGATACGAATATACATGCTTGCACTTTTAGCCACTCTAATCACCTCTTTCAGGACACATTTGATCATATCACATATTATGTACAAATGCAATACATTGTGATCTAAATATGCTCTTATCACGGAAAGAGAAAAAGAGCCTGATCATTTCTTCTCTTTACGCTCGAAAAACGACAAGATCAGCGACAAAGCGCAAAGACCTATGGCGAGGTAGATCCAGGGACGGTTTGACGTCAATGGACAAGTGCCTGCCGGCGCCCTGTTGAAAATATACATATCAGCCAAAAGATAGATGACAATGGCCAGCGACAAACCGAGCAGGACATTGCCAATGATCTTCAGTGCTTTTTGGTCGCCTGCGCCACTTACCGGTTTTTTTATATAGCGGTTCATCGGAAGACTCCAACCTGCTTCAGGCGTGCTGTTTTGCCTGGTCTGCTGATCAGCCTGATCTCAAGGGCACGGGCGTACAGCGACGGCAGGCGGATGATGTGCTTGTGCCCGATCGATCCGCCGCGGCAAACCTCAACCTGCAGCGGACCCTGGATATGCCCGGGCGAGAACAGAACCTGGTAGCCTGCCACCGCCTGACCCTCTGTCAGATCTTCTTGCAGAACCAGCGTGCCGATCATTTCCGGTGATGCAAACGCAATCTGGACACGGTCCTCTTCATCGGTGACAGCGGTATTGATCGGCCTGGCAAAGCGATGGCGCAGAGCCTGGCCGAA
Organism: Bacillota bacterium; assembly: GCA_033549405.1. Taxonomy (GTDB): domain Bacteria; phylum Bacillota; class Clostridia; order Saccharofermentanales; family UBA5734; genus JAAYBY01. Next base: position 42,498 of record JAWSUP010000001.1, read on the forward strand.
TTCATCCAGACGGGCGACGTCGGCATCCGGCAAAGCGCCGCGTCTGTCAGGCGGTATATTCATCAGAAAATTGCAACCACGACCGACCGAATAATCATAGATGCCCATCAGCTCATCGACAGTCTTGATGGTGTGTTCATCGCAGTCAGAATAAAACCAGTTGCGCCCGCGCAGGCGGAAATCGCATTCGGCCGGCAGGAAGCGGACCACCGGCTGGTCGATCTGCGGGAAATGGCTGTCATCTGCCGGATAAGAGACGAGATAGTCGAGATTCGGCGGGGCAAATCCCTCTTCATTGCCGATCCAGCGGACATCGTGATCCCACATGCCAAACAGCAGAAGATCCGGCTGCAGTGACCGCATGGTTCGGACAATCCGCGCCGTGTCATATTGGTGCCCTTCAGAGCCGCAGCCGTCAAACCACAAGTAATCGATCTTGCTGTAATTGGACAGAAGCTCCGATATCTGGTTGACAAAAAAGTCATCGTGCTCCTGAGCTGTCCGTTTACCCGTTTTCATGGCGGCATCGGCCGGTGAATAGTAAAGGCCGATCTTGATCCCATAGGTGCGGCAGGCATCGGTGAAAGCACGTACGACATCACCCTGGCCATTTTCCCAGGAACTTGACGCGACCGAATAATCCGAGTAGCGTGTCGGCCAGTTGGCGAATCCGTCATGATGCTTGCAGGTAAGGATGGCATAGGTCATCCCGGCCGCCTTGATGGCGCGCATCCACTGGCCGCAATCCAGCTGTGTCGGATTGAATCCGGCGGCAGGCATCGGTCGCCCGTCCCAGTCGCGATGGCCTTCATAAAATGTACGGATGCCGAAATGGAAAAAAGCGCCCATCTCCCAATCCATAAAAGCAAGTTGTGCCGCTGTCGGTTTTTGTCTTACCAGATCCATCTTGTCCTCCATTACTCCAGGACTCAGCCCGGCTAATAAGTTGTTATGTAATTGATACATCCGACTCGATCGTGACCCAGGTCGGTGTATGTCCGGTTGACTGCAGAAACGATCCAAAAAAATCCCGGCCTGCCATGACCAGGCTGGCCGTATTGACACAGGGATGAAAACTCAGCTTCTCAGAGTTTTGCAGATCGCGGTCGACCAGCAGTTGGACATGGTTCACCGCGTCAAACATCAGACCAAGCGGCGAGATACCGCCGGGCTTCGTCTGCAGATGCTTCCAGAGCAGTTCGGGTCCGGCAAAAGAAAGCCGGGCAACACCAAGCTGTTTGGATACGGAAGCTGTCCGGAAAGCCTTGTGGCCGGCCAGCAGCAACAGGTAGAAGGTGGTCTGCTGGCGGTTGCACAGGAACAGGTTTTTCGGATGGTCCGCGCCCAATTCACGATCGACAGCCGCAAGGTCATCCATCGTCATGGCCGGTTCATGGTGCATGAGGCGGTAAGAGATGCCCAGGTGGCCCAGGGCGTTCAAAACGGTGTTTTCAACCTGATCGATTGGCCTGACTTCTTTCATTTTGCACCTATCATCTCATCTTGACACCTTTCATCGTAACCGAAGTCCAAACAACATTGTCATCCATTCGGTACAGACGCTCAGGCAGCATAAGCAGTTGTCGCCATTATAGCGCATCTGCCTGGAAACGGTCGAGCAGGCGCCTGACCGTTTTGCTCTCTTCATCCGTCAGTCGGATGGCGGCTTCGACGGCCTGGGGGATATGCGCAGCCTGGTGTTTGAGCAGTCGACCTTGTGCCGTCAAGTGGACCAGCACAGAACGCTCGTCATCAGGATTACGCCGGCGCCTGATCAGGCTCTGTTTTTCCAGTATCTTCAGGACTGGACTCAGCGTTCCGGTATCCAGATACAGTTTGTCTCCGATAGCTTTGACTGGGATATCGTCCTTTTCCCAAAGCACCAGCAAGGTTATGTACTGGGTATAGGTCAAGCCCAGTGGTTCAAGCAGCGGCACATAAAGACGCATGATCATACGCGCGGCCACATACAGCGGAAAGCACGGTTGCCGGTCCAGTCTCAATGCATCGTCCGGCATCAGCAGATCCTCAAAGCAGCTGCCTGATAAAAGGTTCGATCGCTTCCGGCTTAACGGATGGTGCATACCGGCCGGCAACCTGACCTTGACGGTCGATCAGGAACTTCGTAAAGTTCCACTTGATATCCTGCCCGGTCAGTGCCCGGGTCATTTTTTTTACAGCCTTCTTGATTGCACCAGATTCAGACAAGTCAGCATCAACGGGCGCTTGCTCCTTGAGATAGACATAGAGCGGATCCGCCGTTTTCCCGTTGACATTGATCTTGGCAAAAGTCTTGAAAGTCACGCCAAAATTGACCTGGCAAAAATTGACGATCTCCTCTTCAGTGCCGGGCGCCTGGTTCATGAACTGATTGCAGGGAAAGTCGAGAATTTCAAAGCCCTGATCCTTATAGCGGTCATAAAGCTCCTGCAGTCCGCGATATTGCGGTGTAAAGCCGCAGCCGGTCGCTGTGTTGACGATCATGAGGACTTTTCCTTTGTAGTCGGACAGATTGACGTTGAACTGATAGGCATCTTTGACAATAAAATCATACAGATCCATATTGACAATCTCCTGTTCTCTTGTTTCTCAAGACAGCTTGAGCCTTGAGAATGGCTGATGCTCGATGATTACAATAAATTTGCATTGTATCAAACTATATTGTATCAAATGTATATGCAATTATCAATGCGAAAATGGAAAAACGATACCATTACAGTTCAGGCTAACAGGGTTATCAGTGATTCCAGACGGTCGATTTCATAGGTTGGCCGGATCAGGCTGTCTTGCGTCAGATGGCGGGGATTGTACCAGCAGGTGTCGATTCCGGCGTTGATCCCGCCCAAGATATCAGCTGTCAATGAATCGCCGATCACCAGGGCAGACTTGCGATCTTTGATCTGGAGCGCGTCCAGGACATGCGCGAAGAACTCGGTCTGCGGCTTCTGGTAACCGATTTCCTCGGAGATAAATAGATCGCTGATAATCGCTGCCAATGGTGACTTTTCGAATCGGGGATATTGAACGCCGGCAATACCGTTGGTGATGATGGCCAGTTTGAAATCAGCGGCCAGCCGGCGGCAGATGTCTTCGGCGTCATCAAACAGGAAACCACAGCGACCCAGCTCCTTCACATAGGATGCATTGATCACTTCAGGATCCCCCGCCAGCGGAACTTGCTGCAACAGGCGTCTGAACCGCTCGGTCTGCAGGCGGTCCTTATCGATCAGGCCTTGCTCGAATTCCTGCCACAAATTCTGGTTGATGTCGCGGTACAAGTCTCGCGTTCTGCCGCTCCACGGCAAATCGTGGTGTTGCAGCGTCTGTTTCAGAGCCTCTCCTTCAGCGCGGTCGAAATCAAACAGGGTTCCATCAGCATCAAATAATAAATAGCGATATGGATTCATGATGTTCCTCCATTGGTCTGATCGGTTGAGCACTGCATCACAGGCCCAAAACAAACAGCAGCAAGCTGATCATGACGGGTAGCGTCACCAGGCTGTAAAGGTGTGAGACAAAACAGAGCTGTGCGCCTTCTGTGCTGTCACCGCCATTCGTCTGGGGAAAGATGACGCTGTTGAGCCCAAATGGCATCGACAATAAAATGACAGCCAGCAAAATAGTTTCGGAATCGATCTTAAGCAGCCACATAATAACGAATACGATCAAGGGAATTGCCAGCAGCCGGATCCAGGATGCAACATGCACTTTCCGCTTCAAGATCAGCTGTTTGGGCGTAAATGCGCCGAGGACAAATCCCGTCAGGATCATGGCGATCGGCGCCATGCAGTTGGCTGCCAGATCCAAGATTTCCATGGCAATGGTCGGAATCCTGATCTCTGTCATGCCGGCAGCAATGCCCAGAAACAGAGCGATCATGGATGGGTTGATCACGGACTTGAAATTCCAGGCCTGTTTGGGATTCAGGATGTAGATACCAATTGTATAGATAAAGATCTGGTACGGGATTGCGTACACCATATAGCGGAAAAGCATCAATTCGCCGAAGAGCGCAAGAACCAGCGGATAGCCGAGATATCCCATGTTTGGAATTGTATAGGAGTAGGAATACACTTCCCGGATATCGCGATTATCGGAAAATCGTCTGGCCAGAAGGCGCGAGATAAGGAACGTGATCGTGATCACAGCCAACGACACGAGGATCATCGATCCCTGTTCCTGAATGACTTGCAGGCGGAAGTTACGCACCATGGTCATGAAGCACAGCGCCGGTAAAAAAAGCAACACTTCAAGCTTCGACAGCACCACGCCAGTCTGGTCCGGTAACAGCGCTTTGCGGCGCAGAAAATAGCCAAAGGCAATCAGGGCGAAAAACTTCGCCAGCTGCAGGGCTGTGACAATCAACTGGTCAAGCAACGGCACTTCCTTTCTGTACACAATGTGGTACGACAAGACTTGTTTAACAGGCCAGTGCACTCTATGTTAGCGCATCATCGCGGTGGCCGCAACAGGCGGGTTGTTGCCACATTGCTGAATTTTTCAGCATTATTTACATCCCACTTGCCCGCTTTTTACCGTATAATGAAAAACAGGCAGGTGAATTGACTGGAGCGGATATCACGCGCCTATCCGGTCAATCCGTCAGGCTTTCACTAAAACAACAAACACACGATGGGGCTGTCTGCCCGGGAGGATGCATCTATGAACCAGACACACGATTATGGAGACCACCAGATCCACCTGATCGGCAGCGCCCATATCGATCCGGTCTGGCTGTGGACCTGGACCGACGGGTACAGCGAAGTCAAGGCTACATTTCAGTCGGCCCTGGACCGGATTGACGAATACCCCGACTTCGTATTCACCTGCGCCGGCGCCTGCTATTATCAATGGGTCGAGCAAAGTGATCCGGTGATGTTCGAGAAGATCAGGAAGGCTGTGCAAAAAGGGCAATGGGTTCCGGTCAACGGCTGGTTTATCCAGCCGGATTGCAACATCCCCTGCGGCGAGTCTTTTGCCCGGCACGGGCTTTATTCCCAGCGTTATTATCTGGAAAAATTCGGTATCCTGTGTGATACCGGCTACAATGTCGATTCATTCGGCCACAACGGCATGCTGCCGCAGATCCTCCGGCTGAGCGGCATGAACCACTATGTCTTTTCCCGGCCTTCAGATAAGGAAAAGCCAGGTGTCGCCAACGTGTTCAACTGGCAAAGCGCCGATGGCAGCACGGTCCTGGCTTATAAAATCCCGTTCAGCTACAACCATGAACAGCCAGAGACGCTCGCTGACAAGATCGTACAGGTGGCCCGGATCGGGCAGACGCTCGATACCGACATGATGGTCTTCTACGGCGTCGGCAACCATGGAGGCGGACCGACCATCGCGCTGCTGGAGCAAATCGAGAAACTGCGCGGACAACCCGGCTTTATCAAATTCCGCTACAGCTCACCCCCTGCTGCCATGAAGGCCATGCGCCACAATGAACAGTCCCTCCAGGTTGTCAAGGACGATCTCCAGTATCATGCGATCGGCTGTTACAGCGCCATGCTGCAGGTCAAGCAGCAGAATCGGCAGGCTGAGATCCGTCTCCTGTCCGCTGAACGCTTCGATACACTGGCCTGCAGCCTTTTGGGGGGAACCGGGCAGACTGCCGCACTCAAAAAAGCCTGGGAAAAAGTCATGTTCAACCAATTCCACGACATCCTCGCCGGCTGCAGCCTCAAGGCCGCTTACGCCGATGCGGCTAATCTCTACGGCTATGCCTTGTGCACCGCCGGCGAGGTTATGAACCAGGCTATCCAGAAAATTTCCTGGTCGATTGACACCATGGGACGGGATGGACTGCCGCGCACCAAAGAAGAAGACTGGAAACTATGGGGCCAGGCGGCCAAGGGTACACCGCTGGTCGTGTTCAATCCCCTGCCCTTTGCCGTCACAGTGCCGGTTGAAGCCTGCGGCGATCTGCATGCTGTCGTGAGAACGCCTCAATCAGAAGCCATCGGACCAGATCTGCTCGCGGTCACCGATGCGGATGGCAACCAGCTGGCTATCCAGCAGGTCCGCAGCACCATCAGCAACGGCAAAAACGGCCGCTGGAACACTTTGTTCCTGGCCCGGCTGCCGGCTCTCGGTTATGCAACGTTCTGGCTGCATAAGCATGTTTTACCCGACAATATAACGTCTGGCAGCCAGCCTGCAGATCAACTCAGCCAGTCCAAGGATCAATCCGGCCAGACATGCCGCGTCGACCTGTCGGATAACGGCGCCTGCATGGAAAATGATTTCGTGTCAGTCCTCTTTTCAGCACAGGAAGGCTTCACGGGCATTTACGACAAAAGACTCGGCAAGCAGCTCCTGAAGAGTCCGGCATTAGCCCTGGTCATCGATGAAACGCACAGCGACACCTGGGGTCACGGGCTTAAGGAGTACCGCGACGTAATCGGCCAATTCGGCAACGGCAGACTTCAGGTTATCGAGAACGGGCCTGTCCGCTGTGCAGTCCGGCTGACAACAAGCTGGCAGCAGTCTCAGATTGATCAGGACTTCTACCTTCTGGCTGATCGCCCTGAGATCGAAGTACGCGTCAAGGTTTTCTGGCGGGAAAAACATCGCATGCTCAAAATGGAGTTCCCCTTGCAGATTCCGGATGCCAAGACAAGTGCCGAGATACCCTACGGCTTTATCGAAAGGGTGATGGACGGGGCAGAAAAGCCCATCCAGCAATGGGTCGATGTCAGCAATGACCAGTTCGGTGTCTCGATTCTCAACGATTCCTCCTATGCTGTCGATGTGAAAGACAGCGCGGTGCGCATGACCGTCCTGCGCGGTGCCGCTTTTGCCGATCATTATGGGGTGCGCGATGATCGCTGCGACTACATGGAACAGGGTGAAAGCTTTGTCAAATATGTCATTTCACCTCATGCCGGCAGCTGGAAGACTGCAAAAACCGTACAGAAGGCACAGGCACTGAATACCCCCATACCGATCGTCTATGAGACCTACCATCAGGGTCCTTTGCCTCTGTCAGACAGCGGTCTGGGAATCAACAGCGACACCGTCGTCATGACGGTTTTCAAGCTGGCCGAAGATGGGGACGGCTATATCCTGCGCTGTTATGAGAGTGCCGGTATGGCCACCCATACCGAAATCAGCC
>JAWSUP010000001.1:49624-58640 GCA_033549405.1 Bacillota bacterium
TTTGAACCCTGCCAGATCAAAACATTCCACATCCCGTTTTCACCAGACGAGGCGGTCCGGGATGTCGACTTGTTGGAACTGCCCTTTACCGAACGATCTGACTTACAGGATGTTAATTAGTAACTTGATCAACAGGTTAACGCGTCCCCGTATCTATCCTGCAATCCCATGGAGGTGGCATCATGAAACCAATTGATTTTCCGATTATCGACAGTCATGTCCACATCAGCGGCACCGGTTGCCTTGACTACATGAAAGACTATTGTACAAGCCAGCAGTTCCAGGCCGTCAATATTGCCTGCCTGGGGCATAAGAAGCCGAACGATCCGTTGCAGAACATCCTGGCGGCGCTTCTCAAACTGCAGGACGATCGCTTCTATGCCCATGGATCCCTGCTCTATCAGGCGATGCCGGTCGACCGGTCCAGGACAGACGATCTTGACTTTGCCCATCAGGCCCAGGAACTTGATGAGATAGGCTTCGACGGTATGAAGATGCTTGAAGGCAAACCGACAACGCGCAAGCTGATCGGGCTGCCCCAGAATGACCCGGCCTATGACGATTATTACGCCTGGATGGAGCGAACCGGCCGTCATATCGTATGGCACGTCGCTGATCCGGAAACGTTCTGGGACAAAGACAAAGCGCCTGAATTCTCCTTCAAGGCCGGCTGGTTCTATGGCGACGGCACCTTTCTGACCAAGCAGCAGCTCTATGACGAGGTGATCGACGTCCTGCAGCGCTTCCCCGGTTTGAACGTCACGTTCGCTCATTTCTTCTTCCTGTCAGATTTTCCCGATCAGGCTGAAGAACTGCTGGCGCAGTTTCCCCATGTCTCGCTGGATATCACACCGGGACGCGAAATGTATGATAATTTCTCCAGGCGGATCGACCGTTGGCGGTCAATCTTTCACCGCTATGCCGACCGCATTTTGTTTGGCACCGATATGACCAGCACCGAATTCCAGGGCGCGGCCGGCGATCTGGTCAGTACAATGAAGCGTTTTCTGGCAACAAGCGATACATTTGACTATTGGGACTTCACCATCAGGGGGCTGGGCCTGTCACCGGCTGACTGCACAAGCATCGGACGGACGAATTTCACCAGGCTGGTCAGTGAGAAGCCGCGTCCGATCAACAAAAAGGCACTGAAAGCCTACATCGCCAGGCACGCGGCCAATATTCACGACGCAGCGACGTTGCAGTACATTGTGGATCAGTGCGAAATATTATGTTGACGATGTGCACTACTAAAATCCAGGAGGTGTTCTCATGAGTGATACCGGCAGTCTATTTGGCTGGCTGATAACCGTCGGCCTCTTCCTGACCTTACTGAACTACCCGATCAAGGCCATCTACAAGGCAAAGATTGCGCAATTGCCCCGCGAGTCCAAGACAAAAACAGTCTATAGCCGCGTCCAGAAAGTCATTGTCACCTACCACCGCTTCTTCGCCCTCTTCACGACCCTGATGCTGGCAACGCATGTCGTCATTCAGCTTATGTTCCGCTGGCTCTCCTGGACAGGACTTGCTGCTGCCATCCTGATGGTCATCAACGGGTTTCTGGGCGGTTACGGTCACTTTGTCAAGAAGAAAAAACGGTCCGCCTGGTTCTATGTGCACCGGACTGTGGCGGTTTTACTGATCATCGCCATCGTGATCCACCTGGTGACTAACGGCCGTTGAAAGACGCTGCATCAGAGCGGTTTTCAGCGGCGTAACGCGTGTGCCCGCCACGTCTTCTCGTGCACCCTATAATAAAGTCAAGCCAATCCCGAACGGCAACGGCACATGTCGCTGCTCGTTTGTTTATCAGGAGGACTTGACATGAAACAGATAGATCAACGCAAGACCCGTCACCTGCTGCTGCTTTCGCTTATACTGATAACTGCCGTTGTGTTCGGCGCCTGCTCAGGTGCTTCCGATACGACAGGCACAACTGGAACGACAGGCAATGGCACGGATCAGACTTTCACCCTGGAAGAACTGGCTCAGTATGACGGCCTCGAAGGCAGAAAAGCGTACATCGCCGTTGACGGCGTCGTCTATGATGTGACTGAAATCCCGCAATGGAAAGATGGCTTTCACCAGGGTCGCTTCCAGGCCGGCAAAGACTACAGCGCGGAGATCCGCAGCGAGTCACCCCATGGACTCAGCATGCTCAGCCGGGCTGAAAAAGTCGGCGTTCTGGCTGAATGAACCAAACCGGCTGCCCGATGGATCCGATCGCCCGGTGTATAGCGCTTAGTGGTGTTTAGTCCAGTCTCGTGTCTGCCGGTCAAGGAACCGGTCATGGCCGTCTGTGCTCACAGGGCACGCCGGCCTGGCAGAGGCCGCAGCCAACCGTTCGATTTGGCTCGGGCTTGCACTTTTCCCTGATCGTGCGACCATAAGCGGCACACAAGGCTTTGTCATGCCCCGTTTCAGATATGGCGCCTGCCGGGCAGCGCCGGATGCATTGATTGCAGCTGCCATCCTTGAAAAACAGGCACCATTCCTGATAATGGCTGTATGCACGAACCGTCGGTTTGATGGTTCCTTCCAGAATCAACGACATGAAGCGGACAGCTTTGCCTTTTTCCGTGATCAGGCCATCTGAGAGGCTGAATGTGCCCAGGCCGCAAACGTAAGCCGTATGCCGCTGCGACCAGTTGCTGGCGTAGCCATATTGTCCGGATGTCTGCCATTGAAACTGGGGTAGCCGTTCCGGATCGACGCCGCGGATACCTTGTTCCGCCAACCAGGCGATCAGGCGATCCGACATGTCAGCCATGAAGTCAGGCCAATATTGGCGGCTGTATTGCCAACGATCCGATGGATATAATCTGCTAACGCGCTGTGCTGCCAGCGTTGCTGAAGTGTGTGGAAAAGCCAGGCTCAAGACAGTCAGCGAACTCTGGTCATGTTCCGGATATTGCAGAGAAAAGGCTTCATCAGGCAGCCAATAGAACGGACCGATATCTGTCTTATAAAAGGAAAACAATGCATCATCAGCGGCAGCAAATCCGGCAACGGGAAGGTCCCAGATTGTCTCACCTTCCAGATCTTTGCCACGCATGCGGTTCAGCGGCATTTCAGCCAGATTTTTCTTGATAAAGGCCAGTAAGGCTTGTTCAGTAAACACTGCGTATCGCACAACCTTTCTTATCGGGTCAGGGATTGTCAGGAAAACTGCTGCCGGGCTAGTTTTTCAAAACGCTGCAGCGTATCGTCAATCGCGAAAAGTGGATGCTCATTCAGGTATGTCATGATTTTGTTGTTAAAAGGTCGGTACCAGTGTTCCGGAATGGCCGCAACCCCCCTTGCCGCGCCAAAAATGCTGCCGACTGTCGCCGCAGTACAATCATTATCATAACCCATGGCAACTGTTTCGCCGATACAGCGGGTAAAGTCATCGCCCCCGATCATAAGTCCAAATATGGTCAGGCAGGCGTTCAGGTTTGTATGGACACCGCTCATGTCGCCGAAGCGCTTCTGTACAGCCTGTCGGGCGTCTTCATAATTTTTGACAGATGATCCGGCCTCCAGGGCCCAGCGGATATCCCGCGCAATCAGGCAGTCACGCGGTATCTCGCCGAGACCGGTCTCTAATGCCGCGAGCGGACTATCACAGGCAAAGGCAGCCGCTATAACGGCGCTGAAATACATTTCGCCGAAGATCCCGTTGCGCCGGTGGCTTAACCGGGCATCGTTCCAGGCCATCGCAGCCGCTTTTTCCGGCAACCCCGGCGCCAGATAACCCCAGGGATCGCTGCGTATATCCGCGCCGATCCACTGGACAAACGGGTTCTCGATATCGGCCGCCTTGCGGGCAGGAACACCTGCCTTCAGGTTCTTGAGGGCAACATCTTCTGCCGTGCAGGCATAGGGCAGGTATTTAACCCAGCAACGCCCGACATCCTCTACGGTAAAATCCAGTCCGCAGTCTTCTGCGATCAGCAGGCCAAGGACTGTGTAGGTGACATCGTCGTCAACCGGCACACCATCCAGACCAGGCTTTGTATAGGCCTGGCAAGGACTGACATTGTAGCGCTTTTCATTTGGCCGCTTGATGGCTGACCAGTAATCGACCGGCGGAAACGGGTCGCCGATCCAGTCTGCCCAGTCGCGCATCTCCTCGACACGCCAGAATTCCACAGGCGCCCCCAGTGTACAGCCGGCCATCCTGCCCAGTAAGGCACCTTCCAGCCTTTCCCGATAGCGATCCTGATCAAATGAGCGCCAAAGGTCGCGTTCGGCTTCCGGACGCAAAGCGAGGATCGAACCAAGATCATCTGGCTCCTGCCTGGCCAGTTCTGCGTCATCTGGAAGCTGTAAGAGGCGGTCGATGGCCTGACGGATCTGACCGTCGACAGTTTGCAGCAGTTCTTCAATGACCTTACGATCAGCACCGTACTCGTACTTGAGTCGGGCAAACTCCTTTAAGCCGGCACTGTAACGTTCAAGTAAAGGAAATTCCGGGTATTGCATGGGGTATTTCATCTGGCTGCCTCCTCTTCGATTGGCAGTATTTGCCGTTACGGGACATTCACAGCGATTGCTTCTGACTTAAGCCTGGTACAATGCGCCTTGGGCAGAAAGATGTCGGTATCTCTCACCTGCAAGTTGTATTGTTACCATGACACCTTCAGATATTATACAACAGATCGACGAGAGACATAGTCATCTGCATTATATTCGACATCATTTCGCCGAATCTGGCCGGACATCCGTTGCAGCTATCCTTCGTTTCCGGTATAGTAAACGGGAATGAGGTTGATTACAGATGTCTGACATCATCACTGACGCAACACCCCGGGTGCTGCGTCAAAATATTTTTCGCCTTGGCTGGCCGGCCATTTTACGGTTGCTCCTGCAGAGCATCGTCGGCGTAGTCGATGTAATCATGATCGGAAAGCTCGGTGCTGCTGCCATCGCTTCAGTTGATATGGCCAATCGCCTGGTTTTTGTCTTGATCGGAACATTGATGGCACTGACGATTGCGACAACGGCGCTGGTGGCGCAGCATGTCGGCGCCGGCGACTACAAGAAGGCCAACCACATCATGTGGCAGTCATTGCTGGGCGGTCTTCTAGCTGCTTTATTTCTGGCAACGATCGGCATCCTGCTGTCACGACAGATGCTGAGCCTGATGATGGTCCTGATGGAAGAAGCCGATCCATTTATCCTCAGCGAAGGCAGTGCTTATTTGCGCATTGTATTTGCTTCGATGGTCTTTGCCCTCCCCATGATGGTCATTAATGCTGTATTGCAGGGACTGGGTGACATGAAAACGCCCCTGTTCATCATGATGATCACCAATGTCGTCAACGTTACTTTTAATTACCTTTTAATCTTCGGCATCGGCTTCTTCCCTGCCCTCGGGGTTCAGGGCGCAGCCTGGGGCACAAGCCTGGCCAGGCTGAGCGGAGCCATTATCGGCCTTATTGTCCTGATGCGCGGCACTGCCGATATCAGGCTGCACCGGTCGATGGTCGTCTGGCGGCTTGACTGGCCCATTATCAGGAGCATCCTGAAAATAGGCATCCCTGCAGCGCTTGAGCAGTTGGTCCGCCAGAGCAGCATGATTATCTACACCGGCCTGGTCGCCGGGCTGGGGACAGTCACTTTGGCGGCCAATGCCATTACCATGAACATCAACTCGTTATCCTTCATGCCAGGCTTCGGGTTCGGCACAGCTGCGACGACACTGGTCGGCCAGGCCATCGGCGCCCAAAAGAAGGAGCTGGCAACCGCCTACGGCAAACAGACCGCCTATGTCACGGCGGTGCTGCTGGCCGTCGCCTCGGTCTTCATGTACATCTGGGTGGTGCCAATTGTCGATCTTTACACCGACAACCCTGAAGTTATTCGCCTGGCTGCTTCCGCCTTGCGCATCTTCATCCTCTTTCAGCCTTTGTTTGGCGTTTTCATGGTCTTGGCCGGCGCGTTGCGCGGCGCCGGAGACACCAAATGGGTTATGTACATCACAACGATCGGCAACTGGGGCATCCGCCTGCTGTTCAGCTACTATTTTGTCTTTGTGCTGGATCTGGGACTGGATGGGTTCTGGCTTGCCATGGGTGTGGACATCGTCATGAGGACCAGTCTGATCATCTGGCGCTTCAGCACAGGAAAATGGCGGGACATAAAAGTGATCAGCCGCAAACCGCAGATAACGAGGTGAACAATGGAGTATCTTTATATTTTACTGATCATGCTTGTAGCCGGTCTGGTCCAGGGGAGTTGCGGCTTTGGCGCCGGGCTGATCGCCATGTCGATCATGCCATTTATCTTTGACTACAAAACAGCACTGCCGATCATGTATGTCTGTGCCATCTTTATCTGCCTGCGCGTGTTGCTGTCCACATACCGGTCGATCAACTGGAAGGTCCTGGCACTGCCGACACTCGTCTCGCTTGTGGGCCGTGTCGCAGGACTTTTCGTCTTCAAAAGCTTCGAGAACGAGACCCTCAGCATCATGCTCGGTGTACTTATCTTTGCTACAGCCATCTACCAGCTCTTCTGGGGCGGCAAGATCCACATCCGGCCAACGCCCGTCAACGGTTCACTGACCGGTCTGCTCAGCGGCGTCCTCGGCGGACTGGCCAGCTCAAGCGGTCCGCCCCTGGTTGTTTATTACATGAACGCAAAACTGGAAAAGATCGAATATATCGCCACTATCCAGATGACATTTCTGGCCGGTTCACTGTTTTCCATCAGTCTGTTAGCATCAACCGGCGTCTACAATGGAGAAATTTTATCCTACGCGGCAGTTGGCGCTGTCGGCGTGATCCTGGGTACGACCATCGGCCTGAAGGTTTTTCACGCCATGAAAAGGACGACACTGCAAAAAGTCATCAATGTCGTCCTACTGGCGATGGGCATCTCGCTGATCATAAAATCGGCGGTTTAATCAATCTTCAAACAATGCGTCGTGCACCTGATCCAGTGAATAGCGGCAGGCCGGGTCCGGGGCGCGGTCGATCCAGGCGCCGTTTGTGAAGTCGGGAACCGGTACGGGCATGCTGCCCATGGAGACAGACTGCTCGGACAGACATGTGATGCTCATCCAGGCGGCCGCATCATAGGCGTCGACCGGCGTCTCACGCCCATCGCGGATGCTCTCGACAAAAGCACGCTGTACCAGGTAGTCCATGCCGCCATGGCCGCCTTTGACACCGGCCTTGATAAACCAGCGCCACAGCGGGTGGTCATATTTCTCGAGGTAGGGGCTGAATGATTCCCATTCGTCAAATTTGGGACTGACATTCTCAATATAGATCTGGTTGCCATCCTCCATATAGAGGCCATGGACACCCTGGACATAGAATTGTCGTGAGTATGGTCGCGGCAGACAGGTATCGAGTGTCAGGCAGATGGTTTCACCATGGGCGCACTTGATGACTGTCGAGACGACGTCGCCATTTTCCCAGGTCCAGGCAGCCTCCGGCGAATCCACCCCTTTGTTGACAAGCGCCCTGTGGTGCAGCCCGCGCGCTTTTGATGCTGTCGATGTCAGCGTCAGCAGGCGGTTGCCGCGGTTGATGTCCAGCATGTTGCAGATCGGCCCGAGCGCATGTGTCGGGTAATTGTCACAGTTGCGGTGGTGATAGTGGTGATGGCGGTAGTGGTTGATGTTGACGTCGATGCGGTTGACCAGGCTGTCGCTCAAGTTATGGCCGTAAGCGCCGCGCATGTGGATCAATTCCCCGAAGACATCCTGGCGGATCATGTTGAGCAGCGCCATCTCGGTTCGCCCGTAACAGCAATTCTCCAGCATCATGCAGGGGACGCCTGTTTCCTCACGCGTACGCACCAGGCGCCAGCATTCCTCGAGCGAGGTTGCACCGCCAACTTCGAAAGCTGCATACTTGCCGGCTTTCATGGCGGCGATCGCCAGTTTGACATGGGAAACCCAGGATGTGGCGATCACCACGCCCTGAATCTCATCAATGGTCAGCAAATCATCGAAATCAGTAAATTGCCTGGCTGTCTCGCCGGTCTTCTCGGTGACGATGGCCGCTCCTTGCGCCAGCAGGTCTTCCTTCACATCGCAGATAGCGGCAATATGCACGTCTTCCATCTCGCAGAGCAGCTTGAGCAGTCCGCGGCCGCGACCGCCCAGTCCCACAAATCCCAATTCAATTTTGTCCATCATTAAATCTCCCTCGAATGATTGTCGTCGACATCGCCGGAAGTGTCAGGGCTGTTCCCGATAGGCGGGGCTTGCCCCTTTCCGTTACAAGATAGTCCGAAACGGAAAGGCTGTCAAGCACCGTCGGGTCGAGTCCTGTCTGGTTCAGATCGATGCGCACCGCTTCATTCAAGAGGTGTTTATATGCTCGCTGTAAATTACTCAACAATACGAAATTGGCTCAAAGAATTTTGCGGCAAGCTTGACATATCACTTGCTCAAATTGACAGCAGAAATGTTGTAATCAGGACAATTGCGGAACTGGAGGAAACGGAACGTGAGTGACATCACTGAACTTTGCAAACGCGCACAACATCTTGATGTCCAACCATGATATACAGTGTCCCATCAGCAGCAACATAGAAGCTAATGCGAATAAAAACCGTTTTCTTCAGTAATTCTTCCAGCGTAACGATGCTGACGGGTTCGCCGTTAAAATCAGATTTGCAGATATATTCGTCTCCTCCATATGCAACAAATAACTCATCTTTATCTGTTTTTCTAATCGATGTTAGCAAGATTTGGAGATTATCTATCGGAACAGTCCAATTTGAATGACCAAAAACAACTTCTCTGCGACACATATCCACGATTTCATCGCCAGCTAACATATTGGACTTTATTGCTGAGTCATCCAACTCATAACAGGCACTATATGTGACAACAACAACTCTGTCGTCTATGGCGAATAACCGCTAGACTAGAATGGGCCTATCTTCACTACTGAACACATACTTATCCAGCAGTTCTCCAGCCAACGTCATTTTGATTATATATGCATCCTCCTAGTAAATTGTAACACTTAAATATATACTTTATATTGCACTTGCAGTATCCTTA
>JAWSUP010000002.1:0-33466 GCA_033549405.1 Bacillota bacterium
CTCTCGTTGAATTGAACTTTTGGCTCGTCTTTGTCTCAGGCATTGTCTTTTGGTCTGACAATGCCTCATTTCACTGTTCAATTTTCAAGGTCCGGTCCTCGCTCCCGCGAGGCGCTTTGCTATCTTATCATCGCAGGATGGCTTTGTCAACACCCTTTGACACTTCTTTTAACCTTCTTTTTCCATTTGCAGCCAATCGATTTTTATGTTCTTAACACCATTGCCGGGCGTTCAGTGCCGGTCGCTGACCGGCCTCTGTTTCGTCATTTTACGGTTGTTGATCCGGTTCATCTTCATCCGCACATGTATCGTGTTCAACTACAGCCATATCGACAACTTTTCCTTCTCGTGTCCGCATCAGCGTGACGCCCTGGGTGATTCTGCCGAGAATCGGAATCTCTGCAGCCGATATCCTGATGAGAACACCCGAGTCATTGATCAGAATGACATCATGTTCGTCGCTGACCAGTGATATACCGGCCAGCAGACCGGTTTTGTCAGAGGGGCGATAGGTGATCAGACCTTTGCCGCCACGCGTCTGGATCCGGTACTCGTCCAGCTCCGTCCGCTTGCCAAAACCGCGTTCGGAGACAACCAGCAGGTTTCTGTCTTCTACTGTCGGCACCATACCGATCACTTCGTCATCATTGTCAAGCATAATGCCTCTGACACCCTGTGTATTACGGCCAGTTGCCCTGACCTGACTTTCTGAAAAGCAGATCGACATGCCCTGACGGGTGACCAGAACAATGTTGCACTCGGTCAGTGCAAGCCGGACACCGATCAACTCGTCGTCATCACGCAGGTTGACAGCGATCAGACCACTTTTGTTGATGTTGGCATATTCCAGAAGTTCCGTTTTCTTGACAACACCTTCGCGCGTTGCCATCAGAAGACTGCCGCCTTGATCGAAAGAGCGGACAGGTATGACCGTCCGGACTTTTTCACCGCCTTCCAGGTGCAAGAGGTTAACGATGGCCATGCCGCGTGCCTGGCGGCTCGTCTCGGGTATCTGGTAGCCTTTGAGACGATAAACGCGCCCCTTATTGGTGAAAAACAGCAAAATGGCGTGAGTCGTAGTCGTCAAGATGTTTTCGGCGAAATCCTCCTCGCGTGTCTGCATGCCGCTGACACCGCGACCGCCCCTGTGCTGGATACTGCACGTGTCGACCGGCATCCGCTTGACATAGCCAAAATGCGTCAATGTGATGACAATATCCTCTTCCTGTATCAGGGACTCATCGTCGATCTCATCATCCTCACCTTGTTCGATGCTGGTGCGGCGATCGTCTGAAAAGCGATTGCGCACCTGAATCATTTCATCCTTGATGATCTGCAGCAGCAAAGGCTCCTCAGCCAACACGCGCATGAAGTAGTCGATTTTCTCACATAGCTCACGATATTCATTTTCCAGTTTGTCTCTTTCAAGACCGGTCAGGCGCCCCAGTCTCATGTCCACGATATGCTGGGCCTGTTTCTCGCTGAAACCGAAGCGTTCAATCAGCCGCTCTTTGGCGATGTCTTCAGTCCGTGAAGCCCGGATAATGGCGATGACTTCGTCGATGTGATCGATGGCCAGACGCAGCCCCTCGACAATGTGCTTCCTGGCTTCCGCTTTTTCGAGCTCGAACCTGGTCCGGCGGCGGATGACATCCTTCTGGTGCCCAATGTAATGATGCAGTGCCTGCAGGAGATTGACAACCTTAGGTTCGAAACGGCCCATTTCATCTGGTACAAGCGCCAGCATGTTGGCATTGAACGAATCCTGCAGCTGTGTATTTTTGTACAGCTGGTTCAGGACGACATGGGCGTTGGCATCCTTCTTCAGTTCGATCACGATCCGAACGGCGTCGTTACGGTCGGATTCATCGCGCAGGTCGGATATGCCGTCGACCTTTTTGTCCTTGACCAGATCGGCGATCCGTTCGATCAGCCTGGCTTTGTTGACCATATAGGGCAAATCGTTCACGATGATACGCTGACGATTGTTTTTCATCGGTTCGATGTCGACGCGCGAACGGACGACAATTCGGCCTTTGCCGGTCCGGTATGCTTCCCGTATGCCAGACTGGCCGATGATCATGCCTCCGGTCGGAAAATCAGGACCTTTGATGACGTCCATCAGATCCTCGACTGACGCGTCAGGTTGCTCGATCAGCATAATGACGCCGTCCACCACTTCTCCGAGATTGTGCGGCGGTATATTGGTCGCCATGCCGACGGCGATGCCTGTAGACCCGTTGACCAGCAAATTGGGGAAACGGGCCGGAAGAACGATGGGTTCCATTTCATGCTCGTCAAAATTCGGTTTGAAATCGACCGTGTTCTTATTGATATCACTCATCATTTCGAGCGAGATGCGTGACAGCCTGGCTTCCGTATAACGATAGGCTGCCGGCGAATCGCCGTCACGGGATCCGAAGTTGCCATGACCGTCAACCAGCATGTGGCGCATGGAAAAATCCTGGGCCATGCGAACCAGCGAATCATAAACCGCGGCGTCGCCATGCGGGTGAAAGCGGCCAAGCACGTCACCGACAGTCGTCGCACATTTCCGGTACGCTTTATCAGGGGTGAAACCTTGTGTAAACATGGAATAAAGGATGCGGCGATGCACAGGCTTCAACCCGTCGCGAACATCAGGCAAAGCCCGGTCGGTAATGACGCTCATCGCATAATCGATGAACGATTTCTTCATTTCCTCTTCCAGGTCTATCGGAATGATCGTATTCTCGGTGTTTCGAAAAGCTGCGTCAACAGCCGCTTCTTTTCTTATCTGCAAGTCCTTTTTATCCTGGTTATCTCGTTGTGCACCTGTATCCAGCTGATCAGCCATGCAAGTTGTTCCTCCTCAATTATTGTGATCTGCGAATCTAATCAATTATAGCATATTTCGCCCGCTTCGGGAACTCATAATGGCTGTTTTTCAGGCTTTCCAGCCTTGCGCGGATAAATGGCAGGGGTCGGTTGCCTTTTCCTGATACAGAACAAGGAGCGCTGCATGTCTGTGCCGGGCAGTGTAAACTGCTGCAGCGATTCAAGTTCGCCGCCCAACAGTCTGACAGCCCTGCCGGCTTGCGGCCACTCGCTATCCGGATTGCCTTTCATGGCGACAAACCGGCCGTTGACGCGAACCAGGGGCAGGCATAACTCAGCGAGCACATGAAGCGGTGCGACCGCCCTGGCCACAACCAGAGCGTGCCGATCCCGCATGGCCGGCAGGCGGCCTGCATCTTCAGCCCGGCCATGCCAGGTTGTTATCTGTTCAAGGCCCAGCTGTGCGATGACCGCATCAAGGAAACGCAATCGTTTGGCCAGAGCATCCATAAGAATACAGTGCCAGTCCGGCCTCATGATCTTGAGCAGTAAACCGGGAACACCGGCGCCGGTACCGACATCGACCAGAGACAGAGTCCCGCCCTGTTGTCCCGAGGCTGTTTCATCCAGAAGCGGCAGAACAGTCAGGCTGTCAAGCAGATGCTTTATAGCAATGCCTTCATCATCAGTTACAGCCGTTAAATTTATCTGTCCGTTCCAGGTTCTGAGTAACATGACAAAGTCGATCAGCTGGTCACGCTGATCGGCAGAAATGGATTGGCCTGAACGATGCGCAATAATTTCTATCCACTCGCCAAAGGACCTGCGCTGCTCATCCACGGTCGCTTTCTCCCGTTTCTTGCCGGTCTGCACGCCTGTTTTCCAGCGCCTGCAGGTAAACCAGCAATACAGAGACATCTGCCGGTGAGACACCCGAAATCCTGCCAGCCTGACCGACAGAAACAGGCCGTAACCGGTCAAGTTTCTGACGCGCCTCAAGCCTCAGGCCATTGATGCGGCTGTAATCTATCGTTTCGGGCAGCAGTTTCCTCTCAAGCTTGCGGAACTGGCGGATTCTGTCTTGTTCAAGCCGGATGTATCCTTCATATTTCAGTGTCACCTCGACGGCATTTCGCTCTGCAGCAGACAATGCAGGCCTTTGCGGATCCAACGGTTCAAGAGAGGGATAATTCAGTTCCGGACGCTTCAGCAGATCAGCCAGACTGGCCGGCTGACGCAACGGCGTGCTGCCGCGCGCTTGCAAGACAGCGTCTGATTCGTTTCCCGGTTTGACACGCGTCTGCCGGCAGCGTTCCACTTCAGCCTCGATATGCTGCTGCTTGTTCTGGAAAGCCAGCCAGCGGCGTTCGCTGATCAGGTCGATCTCGTGGCCGATCGGTGTCAGACGCGCATCGGCATTATCCTGGCGGAGCATCAGGCGATACTCTGCCCGCGCAGTCATCATGCGGTAGGGTTCACCGGTCCCCTTGGTCACAAGGTCATCGATCAGAACACCGATGTACGCCTGGGAACGGTCAAGGATCAGCGCTTTTTGCCGATCGAGCCTGCGGACGGCGTTGATGCCGGCAACCAGGCCTTGGGCGGCAGCCTCCTCGTATCCGGACGTGCCGTTGATCTGGCCGGCAGCGTACAGACCGTCGACGGCCAGCGTCTCGAGTGTCGCTTTCAGGCAAGTCGGATCCAGGCAATCATATTCGATCGCATAGGCACTGCGCATGATCCGGGCGTTCTGCAGTCCGGGTAAAGAGCGGACCATCTTCAGCTGGACATCTTCCGGCATACTGCTGGACATGCCCTGCAGATAGATCTCTTCGGTATCACGTCCCATCGGCTCGAGAAAAACCTGGTGGCGCTGTTTGTCGGGAAACTTGACAAACTTATCTTCAATAGAAGGACAATACCGCGGTCCGACGCCCTCTATCACTCCGCTGAAAAGGGGTGAGCGATGCAGATTGGCCTGGGCCAGTTCTCTGGTCAGCGCCGTTGTCCAGGTCAGCCAACAGGGCAGCTGATTCATGCTGCCATCATCTGCATACTGCTCCTGCTCATATGAAAACGGCGTAATATCCGTGTCACCGTCCTGCCGTTCCAGGGCGGAAAAATCGACGCTTGTCCGGTTAATGCGTGTCGGTGTCCCTGTCTTGAAGCGTTGGATCGGCAAACCAAGTGCCCGCAGAGAATCGGACAGACCGTGCGCGGCAAACTGGCTGTCAGGACCTCCCGGATATTGACAGTCGCCAATGATGATCCGGCTTTCCATGAACGTGCCGGTCGCCAGAATAACGACCTTGCATGGATATACGGCTGATGTTCTCAGGCGGACACCACAGATACGATATGTCTGCTCATCCTGTTCGACCAGCAGTTCGACTGCTTCTCCCTGACGCAGGTCAAGACCGGGCTGTCTTTCCAGCGTATGCTTCATCAGCTGCTGATAGCGGCGGCGATCGATCTGCGCCCTTGGCGATAGCACCGCAGGACCTTTTGATGCGTTGAGCATACGAAACTGAATCATAGCCTGGTCCGCTGCCCGGCCCATTTCACCGCCGAGTGCGTCTATCTCACGCACCAGCTGTCCTTTGGCCGTTCCACCGATATTGGGGTTGCAGGGCATATTGGCGACCGTATCCAGGTTCATGCCCAAGATCAAAGTCTTTTTGCCAAGACGGGCGCTAGCGAGCGCAGCTTCGCAGCCGGCATGCCCTGCCCCGATGACAATCACATCATATTCGCCGGCCAGATAAGCGCCATCCAGCGCCATGGCCTGTTCCAGGTCTATCATGTCTGTTGCCTCATCGTATCGTTGGCCTGTTATTTCCCGACACAGAACCGGGAGAAAATCGTCTGGAGCAATGCGTCTGTCACGACATCTCCCGTTATTTCGGCCAGAGCTTCAAGTGAACCCCGCACAAGAGATGCGACAATATCGAGCGTCAAACCGCTTGTAATTACGGACTCGGCTTCAGCTATGCGCCGGGCAGCCTGCTCAAGACAGTGGCGATGGCGGCTGTTGGTTATCAAGGCATCATCATCCTGCAGTTCGCCGATGGCCTCATACGCCTCGACAATAGCTTGCCTGATCTGGTCAAGCCCTTCACCTGTCACCACGGAACACGTCATGAGCCGGCCATCGGGCCAGCGCCCGCGCAGCTGCTCGATCACTTCGCCGGTTACTGACAGGTCGTCTTTGCTGACGAGCGGAATCAGTTTGCGGCATTGCACCTGCTGCAGGAGTTCCAATTCCTGGTCGAGTTCAGAGGCAGGCGGAGAAATCAGCCAGAAAACCAGATCAGCCCCCTGCAAAGCTTTTTTAGTCCGGTCGACGCCAATTTTCTCGATCAGGTCACTGGTTTCACGTAAACCAGCTGTATCAATCAGCCTGACTGGGACTCCTTTGATGTCGACGATTTCCTCGACCGTATCACGGGTCGTTCCGGGAATGGGCGTCACAATCGCCCTGTCATAACCAGCCAGCGCGTTAAGCAGCGATGACTTGCCGGCATTGGGCCGACCGGCCAGGACAACTGTCAGCCCTTCACGCAACAGGCGACCCTGCTCATAGCTGGCAGCGCGATTCCTGAGCTGTCCGGCTATCTCCTGCAGATCTGTCTGGAGCCGTTCCTGCATTGCTTCTGATTCTTCGTGGTCGGGATACTCCAAAATCAATTCAATCCTGGCAAGCAGCTGATACAGCGAATCAGTCTGTTGCCGCACCTGGTCAGACAAACGCCCTTTCAGTTGGGCAGCCGCATTTCTGGCACTGCGGGCAGCACCAGCCGAAATAAGATCCATGACAGCTTCGGCCTGGGCCAGGTCTATCTTGCCGTTCAGGAATGCGCGCTTAGTAAATTCACCGGCTTCGGCCGGTCGTGCGCCTTGTTGCAGCAAAAGATCGAGAATGCCTTGTTTAACAGCTGCACCTCCGTGACATGATAATTCAATCACATCTTCACCCGTGTAGGAGTGAGGTGACACATAGCGTGTCAGGACAACCTGGTCCAGGACACCCGCATCTCCGGGGTCCACCAGGTCACCAACCGAGCAGGTATAGCCGGGCATGCGCAGGACAGGCAAAAAGCGGTCTGAAGCGGGGATAAACAATGGGTCCACCAACTCGGCAGCGCCTGCCCCCGACAGACGAATCACGGCGATACCGCTTTGTCCGGGCGGCGTCGCGACGGCGACGCAGATGTCGCCATATTGCGCGCTGCGCACAGCAGGTTTTCTTGTTTCGTCTGACAAACACAGATCGGGCTTAGGAATTTCCATGGTCTTTGGCGCCGGATCGACGCTTAGTCTTCCGGGGCGGGTGCGACCACAATATGCCGTTCGGCGTCTTCACCCTCGCTGTAAGTCGTAACCCCGGCAAACCCTTGCAGCGCCGAATGAATGATTCTTCTTTCGGCGGGGTTCATCGGCTCAAGGTTGATCAGTCTGCCGCTACTGCTGACTTTTTCGGCTGTCCGTTCCGCCAGGTTGATCAAGGTGTTCTCGCGCCGTCTCCTGTAACCTGCTATATCGACAATGACACGGATATGTTCTTCACTGTGCTTATTGGCGACAAGCGACGCAAGATACTGGATGGCTTCCAGGGTTTCCCCGTGGCGCCCGATGGCAGCGCCGCAATCCCGGCCGTTGACCTCGATATGCAAAGATTCCTCTTCGCGATAGGAGCTGATCTTGCCATGAATGCCGATCCCGGACAAAACAGCGGCGACATAGGATACTGTTTCCGCTTCCTCAGGGGTTTCAGGATCACCGGCATAGGCTTCTTCATCACCATAATAGGCATCTTCGACCGGATCAGGCTCATCGGCTTCGACCGGTTCATCTTCGACGGTTACGCGGACTCTGGCCTGACGTCTGCCCAATCCGAGCAGTCCGCTCTCCCCTTCATCCAGCACCTCAACGATTACATCATCGTCTGTCAGGCCCAGTTCATCCAGAGCTTCCTGGATGGCCAGCTGGACAGTTTTTGCTGCTTTTTCAATCGATACGGGCATTGATGATACCTCCTTGGCCTTTAGTCCGGATCAGGCCCGGACAACCTCGGCCTTTGTTTTCACTTCAGATTCTCGTTGTGCCTTTTCTACACGTCTTGTGAAGAAAAAGTAAATGTAGACGGATTGGGCAATCATCATGATATTACCGATGATCCAGTAAAGGCCCATCGATGCCGGCATGGAAAATGTCGTGACCAGCATGAAAACCGGCATAAGAAGATTCATGGTTTTCATCATGGATTCGCTTTTATCTTCGGGGGCTTGTCCTGCGCGGGCAGGATTGACGCGTTCGCGTTCTTTATCTTCTTCTGCCTTCTTGCGGTTGGGTGTTGTCATTTTTGTGATGCGCATCTGGACAAGGGTTGTCAGTACGACAATCAGCGGGATCAGCAAAAGCGGCAGATAAGATTGCCAGGTGTCCGCGCCGAAAACGACGCCCGGATTGTAGCTGGGCCGCAGGCTCAGGTCAAGGCCCAGGAAGCGGAGATTGATCAACTGGTCCATCCGCAGGTAGCCGCGATTGATGACTTCGGCAAGCGCGCTACCATTGCTGTTCAGGACATCGACCAGCGGCATATTGTCCATCACGGCACGGTTTTTGACCGCTTCGGTGATTAAAGTCTGTCCGCTGCCATTGGTCAGGCTGAATAAATAAGCGGCGATCGCCTCGATTTTGTCCGATGTTACATACATCAGATGAACCAGCGGCGCCTGGATAATGCGGAAAATCGGCCAGATGATGATCAACTGCAAGATAGCCGGAAGGCAGCCCGACAGGGGGGACGCACCGTGCTTTTTATAAAGCTCCATCTGCAACTGGCTCTGCTTTTGTTTGTCATTGGGGTAAAGGCGTTGAATCTCAGCGATTTCACCCTGAAGCGCTTTCTGTTTTAAAGTGCTCTTCTGCTGGTGGATGCCCAGCGGTATCATCAGGCCACGCAGAAAAACCGTAAACAAGATAATGACAAGGCCAAAATTGCCTGTCGCATCGTAGAGGACACGCATAAACCAACCAAATGCGGTGTAAAGGGGATCCATCGGGCTGAATAGCGCGATTGGGATGGACAACAACTCCATAACTACAATACTCCTTTATTCCAGGCCGGTTCGTATCCGGCAGTCAGCCACTCAGGGAACGGGATCATACCCGCCCCGGCTGAATGGATTGCAGCGCATGATACGCCAGAAAGCCATCAGGCTGCCCTTGACCGCACCATAGCGCTCGATCGCTTCGATCGCATACTGGGAACAAGTGGGCAGGTATTTGCAGCTCGCTCCCAGTTTCGGAGATATATATCGCTGGTACCAGCGGATCATGCGGATCAATATTTGTTTCATGTTTCTGTTCCATTGCTGCCTGTATCAGGCTTCTGAGGAACAGGCCGGTACAGGCCAGCCCTTTGCAGCAATCGCATCACTTCCGGATAGACTGTCTTCAGATCTGGCGGAACAGTACTGTCCCTGCCGACCAGAACCAGGTCATATCCGGGTTTGATCTGATTTTCCACCAACCGGTAACTTTCCCGCAAGAGCCGCTTCATCCTGTTGCGGCGGACACTGCCGTTTACCTTACGACTTGCCGTTATACCCAACCGGTTTTGACTGCCATTGCGCTTGAGATAATGCAAGACAACATGGCGGGCACTGATATAACGGCCTTTCTGGTAGACCCGCGAAAATTCATAATTCATGCGCAAAGTCTGCGTCTGTTTCATGTCAGATCAGGATCCCTCCGGATACGGAAACCGGCTCGTCATCACTCGGTGAAAAAAGAAGACCACATGTCCTGCGGTCTTCAGGCACTCAGTTTTTTCCGGCCTTTCAGCCTGCGTCTCTTGATCACATCACGGCCGGACGCTGTCAACATGCGCTTTCTAAAACCATGTTCTTTTTTCCTGTGCCTTTTTTTTGGCTGAAAAGTCATTTTCATATGTAAATACCTCCATAATAATCACAGCAATAACTTTAAGATTATACAAGGCCTGAAGTGTCCGTGTCAACCAGCAAGTTTCTACCAGATTGTCGCACACCCTTTTTTGCTGTTTTTGCCAGTGTTGCCTTTATCAACACTTCCGTATGTGGTCTTCAGGGAAAGTCCGCCTGAGCGACTTCCCTGACTGGAATCTCTTTTGTGCCTGTCGAAGTGTTCAGGACGCTCTGGATCCTGCGATGGCTTGCTTCCAGTTCTGACTTGACCGACTGCCAGGCTATCGGGTCTTCAAGCGCGGCGAGGACCGGGACAATCAGGTGCTGAGTGCCGTTACCGCGCGGAACGCGCGACACATAGGTCGGAATATATTGGGCGCCGGTCACCTGGGCTATACCGTCCAGCCGGCTGATCGTGATCCGGGCGATGATGGCGTCCTGGGCAAATCCCATTGTATTGTGCGTGCTAAAATCCATATTATGCAGAATATTGCTGATTGAATAAAACACGAGCGTCCGGCTTTTTCCATCAGCTGCTGTCAGTACATCAATCTCCTGCAGGACATGTGGGTGATGACCGATGATCAGTTCTATACCCGCATCGGTGAGGCGCTGAGCCATTTTACGCTGGAAACTGCTGCTTTTTGTCTGGTATTCATTACCCCAGTGAACTGAAAGGCAGATGATCTCGGCGCCTTCTCCACGCAGTGCCGCTGCCCGTTCAAGCAGAGCGTTCATATCCTTTTCAAAGGCATCGCTGCGGTACGGGTTAAATGAGTCAATGAGCGGGTCGGCTGCGGCAGGCATGGGAATTCCATTCAAGGCCTTCTGTGTCTCTGTGCCGATTGTTTCAAACGTGTATGCCATCAGGCCGATCTTGTAACCCTTGACAGAGACGACCTGATCGGTCCTGCTGGTTTCGTCAGGGCGTGTTCCAATGACCACAAATCCCCGGTCGCGAAAGACCGATGCCGTTCTGGTCACGCCGTCCAGACCTCTGTCCAGTGTGTGGTTGTTGGCAGTCCAGATGACCCTGAAACCTGTTTTAAACAAGGCATCGGCAATCGCATCCGGCGCACAGAAAAACGGATATCCTTTGTATGGCGGACCGGCCAGCGTTCCTTCGTAGTTGGCAAATGCAAGATCAGCAGATTCGATGATCGGCCGAATGTACTGGAAGGCAGGTGTATAGTCATAATCAGATATTTCGCCTGACTGGACCAGACCTCCTTCGATGACAGATTGGTGCAGGATCACATCACCAACGACTGCAAGCGTGATGTCGATGATCGGCGTCGGCGTCGGCTCGGGCGTTGCCGTCGGCGGTAAAGGTGTCAATGTCGGTGCAAGGCTGGTTGTGACTGTCCCGGTTGGTATTGCAGTCGAAGTCGTGGTCGCCGGTGTCGGCGCTGCCATTGTCTGTGCCGGTCGGATCAAAGCCCATGCCTTCGACCAGCCGTCTGGCGATAACTGAATTGCGAGCAGCGCAGCCACGAGTACCAGTAAAACCAGTGGAGGTCCCAGGCGAAAGGAAGGCCGTCGCTTTCCCGTCTGCTGCGGCTGTTTTGCCGGAATTTTTGGCATTTGCAACATTTATGCCTCCTGATATGGAAACGCACCAGGCATCGATATGTTGTTGCCTGGTTTCTTAACAGTCACTATCTGTTCCTATTGTGCCATCTTTCGTTCTGGATCTCAAGCAACTTGGGGCCTTCAGCCAGGCTCCGGCACGAGAACAGGCGAATCTGCGGCAGAACGTCCCTGAGAATATCCGCCGCATCCTGACAATTCTCATGGGATCCATAAAGGCCAAAGACTGTCGGTCCACTGCCGCTCATCTGCGCCATTTTGGCGCCTGATGCCATGATCTGCTTCTTAATTATTGCCAGTTCGGGAAGCAGGTTCAGGGATACCGGCTCCAGTACGTTGGCCGTACAAGCTGCCAATACCGCCAGATCCTGGTTGCGGATGGCAGCCAGAACTGCGTCCGTTTCAGGTCTGTCAGACGATTCTGATTCATTGTATGCAGCGAACACATGAGCGGTCAATAACGGCTGATCAGGACAACACAGTAAAACAGACAGATCCTTCCAGGGCGGCAGGCGTGTCAAAATTTCGCCGATGCCTTCGCAGAGCATCGTTCCGCCATGCAGGCAGAAGGGCACATCTGCGCCAGTCTGCAAAGCGATTTTATCGACTTCCCTGCTGGACAGCCGGTTTGGAATAAGCTGGCTCAGGCCGAACAGGACAGCTGCCGCATCAGTACTGCCGCCGGCCAGTCCGGCGGCAACCGGTATATTTTTCTGCAGATGGATTTCAAGCAGAATCCCGGAATCGGCAAATGCCTGCAGCGCCTCATGCGACATGAAAAGGACCGCTGCTTTTTGCGCTGTATTTGTGTCGTCTAACGGCAGTGCAGCCTGATCACAGGTCAAAACGATTCTCACTGGACCTGATCCTGTGCTTGATAATCGCAAAGTAACAAAATCAGCCAGATCAACGCTCTGCATAACGGTAGACAGCAAATGATAACCGTCTGATCGCTTGCCAACGATATCAAGCGACAGATTGATTTTGGCTGGCGCCATGACGGTCAATTGTTCCACGCATGACCTCCCCGGCCATCAACCGGCAACCACAATGGGCTGCGGAATATATGCTCTGCAGCACTTTGGGACATCGTTGTAAACTTCTTAGAAGATGTATTAGGGCTGCTAATGAACCATGTCGCATCGGATTTCAATATCCGGTTCTATGGCTATTTCGACAACCCTTGTCAATATGTCAATATAACTGAACGAAACTGTTTCCTGGTAAGATGCGT
Source organism: Bacillota bacterium (assembly GCA_033549405.1). GTDB lineage: Bacteria > Bacillota > Clostridia > Saccharofermentanales > UBA5734 > JAAYBY01. The sequence goes on from JAWSUP010000002.1 coordinate 12,592, forward strand.
TTTTCTTGGCGCACCGGACAGTAAATACATTGGGATAACAACGATCCAGAATGCCTTCCTGAACAATTGTCCGTTTCCTGCCACCATTGGATCTGAGTTTGACCCGTTTGCCTATGTAGGATTGCATTCCTTTTCTGCAGACATCTAGATCTGCTTTGACTATCATGTGGACACCTCCGGCAACCGTATTTCCCTTTTCAGACCCCAAACCCCATGGATGATATTGTAGCACTTTCACATGCTAAAGTCAAATGACGAATACAACAGATTGTGGTATAATTCATCACAGTGCTCAAAATGTTGGGCTTAAATTACGGATACAGAACGACATGTCGCTGCACCTTATACAATAAACGTTATGACCCGGAGGAACGATCTATGCGATCTGATATTGAAATCGCCGCCCAGGCTTCTTTGCTGCCAATTCACAAAATTGCTGACGGACTTGGCCTTGAGACACATGAGTGGGAACCATACGGCCATTATAAGGCGAAAATCAACGATTCTGCCATGCAGCGCCTGGCAGCACAGACGGACGGACGCCTGATCCTTGTTACAGCCATCAACCCGACGCCTGCAGGAGAAGGCAAGACCACGACCACTGTCGGTCTGGGCCAGGCGCTCTGCCGTCTGGGTCACAAGGCGATCATCGCTCTGCGCGAACCATCTCTGGGTCCGGTTTTTGGCATCAAAGGCGGCGCTGCCGGTGGCGGATACGCACAGGTCCTGCCCATGGAAGACATCAATCTGCATTTCACCGGTGATCTGCATGCAGTGGCGGCAGCCAACAATCTGCTGGCTGCCGTCATCGACAACCATATTCATCAGGGAAACAGCCTGGCGATCGATCCGCGCCGCATTATCTGGAAGCGTTGCGTCGATATTAATGACCGCCAGCTGCGGCAGATTGTCGTCGGCCTCGGCGGCAAAGCCAACGGCATGCCACGTGAAGACGGATTCAACATCACGGTCGCATCGGAAATCATGGCCATCTTGTGCCTTGCTGACAACCTGCAGGATTTGAAAAAGAGACTTAATCGCATTGTCGTAGCCTGGACCTGGCGAGACGAACCGGTTACCGTGTCACAGCTGGGCGTGGCAGGATCTCTGGCCGCACTCCTGAAAGAAGCCATCAATCCCAATCTTGTCCAGACGCTCGAAGGTACGCCTGCGCTGATCCACGGGGGACCTTTCGCCAATATCGCGCATGGATGCAATAGTCTGCGCGCGACGAGACTCGGCCTCAAGTTGGGCGAATTTCTTGTGACAGAAGCCGGTTTCGGGGCGGATCTGGGAGCGGAAAAATTCTTTGACATCAAATGTCGCATCGGCGGGTTGAGACCTGATGCTGTCGTACTGGTCGCAACGGTCCGCGCCTTGAAGCACAACGGCGGCGTCGAAAAATCTTTACTCGGTGAGGAAAACCTGCCGGCAGTCGAAGCCGGTTTGCCCAACCTCGATAAGCACCTGGAGAACATCCGCCAATTTGGTCTTCCCTGTGTTGTCGCCTTAAATCGGTTCGCCAGTGATACGCCTGCCGAAATTGACTTGATCGCACGACGGTGCGCCAGTCATGGTGTCAGTCTGGTCTTATCTGATGTGTATACGCAAGGCGGCGCCGGCGGAATTGAACTGGCCAACGCCCTGATCGATGTGATGGCGCGCCATGAGGCCAATTTTCAGATGCTGTATCCTGACAACCTCCCCCTGCTGGACAAGATCATAACCATTGCCCGCAAGATCTACGGGGCCGATGCGGTCAGTTTGGCGCCGGCTGCTGCAAAAGAGCTGGCTCGCTGTGAAAGCTTGGGTTATGGGTCACTTCCGGTCTGCATGGCCAAAACGCAATACTCTCTCTCAGATGACCCGACCAGACTGGGGAGACCGACCGGCTTCATCCTGTCTGTTCGGGAGATCCGCCTGTCTGCCGGAGCCGGATTTGTTGTCGCCCTGACCGGCGATGTCATGACCATGCCCGGTCTGCCGCGATCACCGGCGGCGGAGAAAATCGATATCGATGCGGATGGAGACATAACCGGTCTTTTTTAGCAGGCCCTGATCCTCTGGAGGATACATGAAAAAAACAAGGCAAAATCCAACACAGCGCACACGCGCGGATCGTAATGTCAAAAATTACAGCATAAATCAGAACGGCAGGGCCGCCCGGCCTAACAAAAGGCGCGGCCATAATAATCAGACCGGCTGGTTGATAGCCGGTATAGCCTTCATACTGATCTTCGCTGCTGTCTGGCTGGTCAGGCCGCTACTGCAAAGCCGGCAGACCGACCCGACCGGCGAGTCTTCACAGACAACCGCGACAACCAGTGGTGCGACAACCTCGCTGACGTCAGGCACAACGACTTCCGGACAGACAACAACAACAGAGACGACGACTGAAAGCACGCCATCACTGCCAGAAACCCTCAGCGATCAGGAACGTCAGGCGATCCTTTCAGCAGCCGGCGGGCTGGTGATCGAGCGGCTGGAGCAAGTCTCCAGCGGTCGTTTCGGCATCTATTTTCAGAATCTGGCCGGCGGTGAAATCTGGTCATACCAGGATGAGGAACCCTTTGTCGCCGCCAGTTCGATCAAACTCGGAATCAACACCTGCCTTTACACGCGCATCGCCGCCGGTGAGATCAGTCCGGATGATCTGCTCACTTATGACAACCGGGCTTATCCGACAGGTGATTTTGAAGCCGGCACCGGCACCATCCAAAACCTGCCCAATGGTTCGAAGCTGACAGTCCGGGAAACGTCCGGCCTGTCGATCCGGATCAGCGACAATTGCGGCACAAACATGGTCATCCGCAAGCTGGGCGGAATCGATGCCATCAACCCCTGGCTCAATGAAATCAGCGGCAGCGTCGACTATCGCGTGAAGGTTTCATACACGAACTATGGCGGGCAAAGCCAGAACGGCCGCCACCGCACCTGCGCTCGTGACCTGGGGCTGCAGGCGGCTCATTTGTATGCGTTGTGGCAGGAAGCACCCGCTGTTTATGATCCGCTTATCGAGGACCTCAGCAACACTCAGTTTGATTTCGGTATCCAGAAAGGCATCCCAACGACTATTCAGGTCGCGCATAAAATTGGAACCAATGGCGCTTATTCGGCAGAAAACGATGTCGGGATTGTCATGACCGAAGAACCATTCGTCCTCTGCATCATGACTGAAATGGCAAGCAGCACACAAGCACGGCAGATCCAGGCGGATATCGCAGCCATTTTCTATGAGGCGGTTTCCGGCTGGCCGCTTGATTAGCGTCATCAAAACTGGGCGTGATGGCCAAAGCCTTCGCCGAGAACTTCACGCGCTTCCTGAACGATGACAAAAGCATCCGGGTCGATATCTGCGACGATCTGTTTGATTTCTGGAACCTGCCTGCGGGACAGGACGCAAAGAAGCACTTTTTTATCCTCGCCGGTATACATGCCCTGACCGTTAAGCCCGGTCACGCCGCGCTGTAGCTTATGCAGGATACTGGTGGCAATCTCATCACTTTTTCCTGAAATGATATAGGCGGTTCTGCAATAATCGAACCCCTCCAGCAGCACGTCGATGCTTTTTGATGTCAGATACATGGCGATAAACGAATAAAGCGCCAGCAGAAATCCCGGTTCGGGCTGAGCCCGATACGCGATGGCGGAAGCCAGGATGATCAGAGCATCCATGATGAGTAAAAATTGACCGATGCTAAGCAACCCGGTTTTTTTCCGGATGACCATGGCCAGGATGTCCGTACCGCCGGTTGTGTAACCACCCCGGAATACCAGACCCAGGCCGACACCATAAAGGACGCCGCCGATCAGGCAAAAGATCAAAGGATCGGCCACCCCATCTCCGAGCGGGCGATCCAGGTAAGCGTCGTAGAAGGCGCTCAGGGCAGGCCTGGTCAGATCGATCATGATCGAATAGGCAACCGTCCCAATCACACTGCGCCAGACGAATTTCAGATGGATCACACGCCAGCCGAGTACCAGCAGGGGGATATTGAGCAGGCCGAACAGCACGCCAAATGGCAAGAACTCACCTCGGCCGGTCAACTGGAAAATAATGGAAACGATGCCTGATACGCCGCCCATGGTCAGCTTTACCGGAACATAAAAAACATTGACAGCCACTGCCGCTAAAAGGCTGCCGACAAGCAGCATGCCAATTTCACGAAGGCGGCGACGATTGTCGGGCCGAACTCTCACAGGTGCAAGACTGACGGACATCGGATCCCCCCAGGCTTTATCCTATTTCGCGACGACCTTCCATCGCTTTCGACAAGGTCACTTCATCAGCGTATTCCAGATCTCCGCCCATCGGTATTCCGTGGGCGATCCTGGTTGTCAGGATACCGGCAGGTTTGAGCAAGCGGGCCAGGTAAAGAGCAGTCGCTTCGCCTTCAACAGTCGGATTCGTCGCCAGGATCAGTTCAGTGATCGATTCATCCTGACGCAGGCGGGCCAGCAGCTCGCGCAGGCGGATCTGATCGGGTCCGATGCCCTGCATGGGCGATATGGCGCCATGCAGCACATGATAAAGGCCTTTATACTCATGCATCCGTTCCATAGCTGCAACGTCGCGGGGGTTTTCGACCACACAGATGGTCGTACGGTCTCTTGACGTACTGGTACAGATTTCGCACGGATCCTGATCTGTCAGGTTGCAGCAGACGGAACACAGCCTGATCTTTTTTCTGGCGTCGATAATTGCATCGGCCAGGGCGGCAGCTTGTTCCTGCGGTTGCGCCAGCAAATGAAATGCCAGCCGCTGGGCAGTTTTGCTGCCGATGCCAGGCAATTTGCCCAACTCGGTGATTAGGCGCCCGATCGATGGCGCATACCTGGCCATGGCTATTCCTCTACTTTCATCGGTATGCCAAGTGCCTGGGCCGTCTTTCGGACCTTCTCCACCCAGTTGTCTTCATTTGTATCCGGACAAGACGGCAATGAATCCTGACCGGCTATAATCGGTGCGATGGCCAAGTCCTGCCCCGACAATCGGCGGACAGACTCCCTCAGCACTTTCAGGGCAGAAGCCTGGTTGACCTCCTGATAGTGCACGGTCTCTGCAGCGGCAAAGACCAGCTGCAACGTGCCCTGGCACAGGATCGGTCGGGCTGGTCTGCTGAACAAGTATAACGTCATGTGGCCCATTTCCTGCAGGTTGTCCAGAACCTTAGTCCAAAGATCTGCAACGTCCGTTATTGAAGGCTCGGCAGTTATTTCGCCGGCTTCACTGGTTTTTACAGCAGCTTCACCAGTTTCGATGTGAATGCTCACCGGTTCTGCTGCTGCAATTGTAGGCTCAGCCTTCAATTCCGGCTCGGGCAGCGGATCATCTGTCCAGGAATTATCTTCTGGCGGCGCTTCAGGCAGCGGCGGTTCACTTTTTTTCTCAATCGTTTGCTCTGCAAGCCTGACCGGTGTCGGCGCATAGTCCATCAGGCGGATCATACCGACCTCAAGGGCAGTCCTGCCATCGGATGCCCAACGCAGGTCAGACAGGAGTGCTGACAAGCCGCGGATCAGCACGATCAGGCGGTCACTGCTTACCTGCCCTGCCAGTTGTTTCATATCAGCCAGGGCTTCAGAATTCACACGAACCAGGAGGCGATCATCGGTGGCAACCTGACAGACCAGGAGATTTCTCAGGTGCTGGGCCAGATCTGTCACAAAGCGGGCCAGATCGCGGCCTGCCATAACAAGCTGATCAACCAGCTGCAGCAATTCTGCAATTTCCCCATCGATCAGCGCCGATGCGACTTGTTGAAGAAACTGGTCGCGAACAACACCTACCAGGCTCAGCACATTGTCGTGCGTAACAGGCGGCGGAAAGGCGCTGCGTGCCTGATCGAGGATGCTGATGGCATCCCGGAGCGCACCGTCTGCCAGGGCAGCGATGGTCCGTTGTGCTTCGGGCGTGATGTCGATTGCATCATTTTTAGCGATCGCGTCCAGCCGCTCAACCATGCTATCCAGTGGTATTCTGCGGAATTCATAACGCTGGCAGCGTGACAGAATCGTCGCCGGTATGCGGTGCGATTCGGTGGTTGCCAAGATAAAGACGGCGTGTGCAGGCGGTTCTTCCAGTGTTTTCAGGAGTGCGTTGAATGCGCCAGCAGAGAGCATGTGAACTTCATCGATGATATAAACCTTAAACCGTGCCTGCGAAGGCATGAATATGATTTCATCGCAGATGCGTCGGATATTGTCGACGCTGTTGTTGGATGCGGCATCCATCTCGACGATATCCATAAGGTTTCCTTCAAGGGCTGCCCGGCAAATGTCACATTGATTGCACGGGTTGCCTTGAATTGGTTGCAGGCAGTTGATCGCCCGGGAAAAAATCTTGGCCATGGTGGTTTTGCCGGTCCCGCGCGTGCCGCTGAACAAATAGGCATGAGCGATTTGTCCGCTGATGACTGATTGACGCAAGGCGTGGACAGCTTGTTTTTGCTCGACGACTTCATCAAATGTCTTGGGTCGCCATTCCCGGTACAGCGCCAGGTGTGCCATGAACAGTCCCTCCCGCAGCTGTGGAAATCCAAAATAAATCGCCGTGCCTGGCCTGCAACCGACGCAGGTTTCCCTGCGGCACCTGCGGGTGGCCGCTTACCGCTGCTTCCTTCCGGACCTGACGGGGTTCACGGGCCGCATCGCACAGGACCAACGATCGGCTGCAGATCAGACACGGCGTCTCTTGGTGCAGCTATTATACCATATGCGGTCGATGGATGCCAGCACACTGCGACTGCCTTTATATTGCTGTTATGACTTTTATGAGCGCATTTTTTGAAGTCATCAGCGCAGCCAGACATGCAGGCTGAACATGATAAACAAAAATATGGCAGTAAGGAAGATCAGTCCGATCACCAGGGCGGCGACAATTGATTGAATCATCAGGTTCCTGGTTTCCCGGGGTGTCAGCGGCGGATCATGTTCGACATATTTGGGCTTCTGCTTATCGCGGTTAGCTTTTCTGCGGCCAAATCCGAATGGCTGGCCATACCAGGGCATGCCATCCACATTCATGTCAGCGATCGACCGGCCGTCATCGTCCGGCGGACGCTTCTTCTTATCCGTGACTGACTGTTTTTTCTTGATCATACAGATGGCATGCAACAAAATGTCCCGGCTCGAGTTCCTGCTGCAAGGGCTCTTCCACCTTGCAGCGCGCCATACAATAGGAGCAGCGCGTATGGAATTTGCAGCCAGGCGGCGGGTTAGCCGGAGAAGGTATGCTGCCCTCCAGCACGATACGATTCATCTTGGCTCCCGGCTGCGGAACAGGGATCGCACTAAACAGAGCCTTGGTGTAAGGGTGCAGCGGATTGGCAAAGATATCTTTCTTCGAACCATACTCAACCAGGTCGCCTAAGTACATGACACCGATCGCATCCGAGATGTGTTCGACCACGGACAGGTCATGCGAGATAAACAAATAAGTCAGATTGAATTTTTCCTGCAAATCCATCAGCAGATTAATGATCTGAGCTTGTATGGACACGTCCAGGGCCGATACCGGCTCATCACAGACGACGAACTCGGGGTTGAGCGCCAGAGCCCGGGCAATGCAGATTCTCTGGCGTTGTCCGCCGGAAAATTCATGCGGGTAACGGTCTTTATGATACGGCTGCAGACCGCAGCTGTTCATGATATTGTCAATGTGGTCGACAAAGGCATCCTTGGCCACCAGCTCATGTTCACGGACTGCTTCGCTGATTATTTCACCGATCGGCAGGCGCGGTGACAGGCTCGAATACGGATCCTGGAAAATGATCTGCATTCTGGGACGTAAGGTGCGCAGTTCCTGCATATTCAGGTCATGCACATCGATGCCGTCGAACAGCACCTGACCGCCTGATTTTTCGTGCAGTCTGAGAATCGTCCGTCCGACGGTTGTCTTGCCGCAGCCGGACTCGCCGACAAGCCCCATGGTCGTTCCACGTCTGATATTGAATGAAATGCCGTCGACAGCTTTCACATAACCGATAACCCGCTGCAGCAAACCACTTTTAATGGGGAAATACTTTTTAAGCCGAGTCACTTCCAATATATTTTGATCATCATGGATGATCGGTGTATAGGTATCGTCGATTTTGACATCGCGCCTCTGGTCAGCCATTCTGGCGATCCTCCTGTTTGTCGGCATATAAATAGCAATGGGTTGTATGCGTCGGAGATAATTGATATTCAGCAGGATAGATACCGTCACAGCGTTTAAAGCGCTTCTCGCAACGATCTCTGAAGTAGCAGTAATCCGGCATGTTGATCGGATTCGGGACTTTGCCGGGAATACTGTACAGGCGGTCCACACGCTTGTTAACCGACGGTTTTGACGCCATCAGACCGACCGTATACGGGTGGCATGGTGTTTCAAAAATCTCCCTGACCGTTCCTCTCTCGACGATGCGGCCGGCATACATGACGACGACAGTGTCGGCCATTTCAGCAATGACGCCTAAATCATGCGTAATCAACATGATGCTGCTGTTTATCTTGTCTTTCAGATTGCGCAGCAAGTCCAATATCTGGGCCTGGATCGTCACATCCAGGGCTGTTGTCGGCTCATCAGCGATGATCAGCCGGGGATTGCAGGCAAGGGCCATGGCGATCATGACGCGCTGGCGCATACCGCCTGACAGCTCATGCGGATACATCCTGTAGACGCCCTGGGTGTTGGCGATACTGACCGTTTCCAGCATTTCTATTGTTCTGGCCTTCACTGCTTCCTTGTCCATTTCAGGATTGTGCAGTTTGATGATTTCATCGATTTGCGTTCCGATGCGGAAGACCGGATTGAGGCTGGTCATCGGTTCCTGAAAAATCATTGAGATATTATTGCCGCGGATTTGCTGCATCTTCTCTGATGGCATTTTGGCAATGTCATAGACTTTTTTACCGGTGTCAAACCGGATCGCCCCGCTGACGATCTGGCCTTGCGGTCGCTGTACAATCTGCATGAGCGACAGGCTGGTCACGGATTTACCGCAGCCACTCTCACCAACGACACCGACTGTTTTGCCCAGTGGCACATCGAAGGTCACGCCATCAACCGCTTTCACGGTGCCGGCATCAGTAAAGAAGTATGTATGCAAATCATCAAACTCTACAACATTGCCAGGACGCTTCATTTCGGCCAGATATTCGGATTCGGGAACATTCTTCCGGTTGTTGCGTTTCTCCAGTTCCCGGACGATGCGCCGGTTATGGCGTGCTATATTCAGCGACTGCTTGGCCGACAAGTAATTGGCCTGCTTGATTTTTCTTTTTGTCATCTTATCTTTTATCACAATGCTCACCTTATCGCTTCATCTTTGGATCGAATGCGTCGCGCAGGCCGTCACCAATGAAGTTGAAGCCAAGCACGGTTATCAGAATACAGAATCCGGCAGGTATCCAGACAAACCAGTAATTGGTCATGACATGGACATTGCTGACTGCGTTGATGATGTTGCCCCAGGATGCAAAAGGATACTTGACACCGAGGCCCAGGAAGCTGAGCACCGATTCTGTCAAAATAATACCGCCCAGGCTCATCGTTGAAATAACGATCAGCTGCGGTATGACATTGGGCACAAGGTGCTTGAAAATACGTCGATAAACGGAAAGTCCGGTCGCTTCCGCAGCCACCATGAACTCCTGTTCACGCAGGGACAGGATCTGGCCGCGGACAAGCCGTGCGATGCCCGGCCAGCCGAGGATGCCGAGGATCAGCATCAGGTAAACCATGCGGATCTGCGGGTCCACCCGCAGTCCGTCCATAACGGCGCCAATGATGATAATGATCGGTATCGAAGGGATGCTGTTGAATATATCGACTATACGCATGATCAGATTGTCAATCCATTTGCCAAAATAGCCGGCAATTCCGCCTAATACAACACCGATGATCATCTCAATAATGACGACGATGAAGCCGATCATCAGGGAGATCCGACCGCCGTACATCATGCGGGTCAGGATGTCCATGCCGTTGGTGTCGGTGCCAAGCCAGTGCTGGCTTGATGGATAATCGTAAGCCCTGATCACCAGGGTATCTTCGACCGAACGGATGATCCACTGCTGGTTGTCGCGTTCAATCGTAAATTCCTTTGCGGCCGACGCCTGACCATCTGACTGCTGTTCTGTATAAACAAATGATGTCTGGTTTTTGGCAATGGCTTCTTTGACTATGTTTTTAAACTCAAGCGTGATACGGATATCGCTGAAAAGCGGCTGAACGGTATAGCGCGAAAGAACGGCATATAGCTCCGATGACTGACCTGCAACCAGGAATATTTCTGCGGCATCTTCTGCGACGACGACGCGGAAGTCCTGATCATCAGCTGTAAAAGTGCTATCCGAACCTTTCGATACGGCGAGTTCAGCCTGGTACCAGAAATCGAAGCTGACCTGACTATTAGCGTCGATCAGGTCCATAACATTGTAAGTGACCAGGGCCAGCGGCATGCTTTCGTAGGCATAATAGATTTTCTTGTTCAGCACTGCCGTGTATATTGTATCTCCGACCACAAATGTGTCAGCCTTATCATCGATCGCCTGCAGAAACGCTTCTTCAAAAGCAGGGGATGCCGTAAAGCCGTCGACAGGATTGACATCATAGACATTCCGCAAGCCGATTGCCTGGGCAACTTCTATAAGGCCTGACACAATATGGAAATCATCTGTCTCAGAAATGATTGTGTAATAGTTGCCTTGTGCTTCAAACGTATCCTGCTGGTTGTTCAGCGCAAGCACAAACTGAGCCCGTGCAGTAGACGGAAAAGACTGCCCTTCAGCTTCGACGTAGCGATATTCAGTATTAACCGTCACACCGGCATACAGTTTGGACATATCTACATATTTTTTAAATACTTCAAACTCACCATAAGGCATGAGCCAACCGCCGACAAACGAAAAAAGGAACATGACCGTGATGAACAGAACACCGACGATAGCCAGGCGATTGCGGATAAAGCGTCTGAATACAAGCATGGAAGGTGACAGCACCTTGATGCGCTGTTCATCATCAAGTGCCATACCTACACTGATATGCTGTTCTTCTTCCGGGATATTCTGGTGATCAGATTTGTTGAATAAACCACTCATGCGAAAACCCTCCTTAACTGACTCTGACGCGCGGATCGACAACTGCATAAAGAATATCTGCAATCAGCGTTCCAAGAAGCGTCAATGCGGCCAGAAAGACAAGGTAGAACATGGAGAAGGGAATGTCACCGCCCACCATAGCCTGGTAAGACGTGTACCCGATACCCGGAATCTGGAATAAGGTCTCCGTGATCAGGGCGCCGGAGAAGAGGCCCGGCAGAGTGCCGCCAACAATCGTGACGATTGGAATGAGTGTGTTTCTGAATGCATGGTAATTGATGACCCGGTTTTCCGACAATCCCTTGGCACGCGCCGTACGGATATAGTCGGAATTGAGTACTTCAAGCATGTTAGTCCGTGTATAGCGCATCAGGCCGCCAATACTGATGATGACAAGCGTTGTGATCGGAAGGATGGTGTGTTTGGCCATATCAAGAATTTGTCCAAAAGAACTAAGCTGTTCATGGAATCTTCCAACAATGCCGTATAATGGCAGCCAGCCAAGTTTAATCGAAAAAACCAGTTTGAGAATCGTTGCAAAAAAGAATGTCGGCAACGAAATGCCCAGCAAGGCGACAACGGTTATGGTGTAATCTGCCCTGCTGTATTGTTTGCGTGCCGACAAAATCCCCAGCGGTATGGCAATAACCAGTTCAAGTACAAATGCGACAGCGCCAAGCGCAAATGAATACCAGATCACTTCCGCAAACTTTTGTGTCACGGGAACGGTAAAATGCCAGCTGTCGCCAAAATCACCGCGAACAGCATTACCCATCCACCTGAAAAAGCCCTGCAGAATACCGCGGTCAAGGCCGTAGATCTGGTTGAGCTGCTCGAGCCATTCTGTATAGCTTTTCGAACCAGCCTGTGTCGAACGCTCCCTGGCGATGGCTTCTACATATGATGTCGGAATGCTGCGCATAATCGTATAAATGATCAAAGCAACAAAAAATAAAATGACAATGCTGATCAGCAGTCTTTTGAGGATGTATTTTCTCATTGAAACATATTCCAATCCTTATCATTCCTGAATAAGAGCGAAACATAGCTTGAGCCCATCGTTCAGATGGGCTCAAGCTTGTCGCAACCTCAGGATGTCAGTTCGTGCATTGTCAAGTGTTGCTGGCTCTTGATCCCGAAGGATTGACGAGCCGGGTCAATCCTTCCGGGATAGCCATAGCGCGCCAGCTGTCATTGACTTGCTTTTAGTTTTCGTTCATCTGCAGCAGTTCTATGTCATGTGCCCAGCCCCAGAAGGTTGTGATGTCCGGCGTCACGGTATCCATATTGATCCGATCGGCGCTGAAGATAATGGCGTTCTGCCGCTGGTAGATCGGAATTTCAACAGCCCAGTCGATGATGATGTCGAGACAGGCTTTGTAGGTTTGCTTGCGGTAAGCCTGATCGTCGCTCTTGCGGGCTGCCATGATCAGCTCATCCAGCTGAGCATCCTGGATGTGGTAGTGGTTGGATTCCGAAGAACCCGGCAGACCGACCACATTGTTGGAGTGATAAACCTGATACATGTCCGGATCAATTGTGGAACCCCAGGCCGCACACCACAGCTCTTGTGTTTCAGCATCCAGCGCATTCCACAGTTCATTGGAGTCGGCCGGATCGTTGATCAGATTGATGCCGATCTTGTCAAAGGCTTCTTTTGCCTCAGTCAGGAGCATAAAGGACGGATGGTCGCCCTGGCCGTCAGCAGGGATGATGACTTCATATTCAAGGCTGGCGCCTTCCGGTGCAGCTGTCAATTTACCGCTGGCTTCGTCATAGGTATAGCCGGCAGCCACAAAATAGTCGACAGCAGCTTTTTGGGCGGCATCATATTTCTGTTCTGCATTCATACTTGACGTGAAAATGTCTTTGCCGTCAACCGCGGTTGAAAAGGCAACTTTGTAGCCGTCGTCAGACGGTTGCGGGGCGGCCCAGGAGGTGTTGGATATCGGATAGTTGATGACAGACGCGCGCTCGCCATAGTAGCTGTCCACTGTCAGGTCGCGGTAAGCGGCCAGAATGGTGGCAAGGCCTTTGCGCAGGTTCTTGCTGGCGTCAGATGCGGAATCACCGGCCACGTTGACAGTCATCGCGTTGATACCGATATAGCCATAACCGAGGTTGTCCACGGTGTTGGTGACAATCTTGTCGCCGCTTGTTTCACCGTTGCTGTTGTAGCTCTTGATCTCATCAATGGCAGCTGTGCTGAATGACGGATCTGTGATATCGATCGTGCCGGTACCGACACCAGAAATCTTGTCGGCATCATTGGTCTCCTTGAATTGGAGATTTGTGATGATCGGCTCGCCTTTGTAATAGAATTCATTGGCTTCAAAATAAACAACTTTGTTCTCATACTTGATGAACTTGTAAGCGCCGGCACCCATCGGCTGGGTGGTCTTGGCATGAACCATTGACAGGTCGCCGAAATCAAAGCCGAACTTACTGTTCGCGTAATCATATTTGGCTTTGTCGCCATAATAATGGAGCGGAGAAATATTTACGCCCAGGCTATAGATGGCGGTAGCGTCGAATCCTTCGACAGTGACTTCAACAACCGTATCGCTTACCTTCTTGACACCGGCGATGTTGGGAACGCCCTTGCCGCCCATTGATTCGTCTTTCGGTCCCCATTCGCCGATAAAGGCGGAACGGGCGACGTCGATAACCGCGACATCAGCAACGGACTCAACACCGAAATAGGCTTCCGGGTCGCCTTCATAGGCCAGGTAAGTCTCGTTGTAATAGTCTTCGATTGTTGGATACTCTTTGTCTGCCAGGTTCCAGGTTTTTTCAGAATAGGCGCCGGTCAGAACTTTGTCTTCGCTGACTTCGCCGAAACCCCACAGAGCCATGCCCAGCATGATCTTCAGTCCTTCTTCAGGGGTGATTTCATCAGGCTTGTAACCGGTGTATTGCTCGGCATAGCCCATGTAGTTGGCGATGACATAATTGACGATACCTTGCACATCATCTGTCCAGGCTTTTTTGATCAGTGCCCAGAAAGATTCCTGCTGTTCCTTGGTCCAATTGTCGCCTTCGGCCCACTCATGATCTTCGCCGGCAGTATAGATCTCGGTAAACAGTGCGTCGTATTTGTCGTAAACTTCACTGGTCGTCTGGGTCCGATAGTCTTTGAGACCGACGATCGGTACGGAATACAGTGTTGTCGAACCCGTATAACTGGGATCGCAATAGGTGTAATACGTGAAGATAATGTCGTCGGCTGTCAGCAGCTCGCCGTCGCTGAAATGGACATCATCACGGATGGTCCAGGTATAGACGGTCTTATCAGTCGCTTCATTGTATTCGACACTGACATTGGCCAGACCCTTGTAGACATAGTCCGTGCCGCCATAGGGGATCGTCTCGCCCTCGATGGCGTTGTAGACAATCGCTCCGGTGCGGTCCGTGGTCAGCAGGCCGACCGCGGTCATATCAGATACATCGTTATCATAGGCCGTGTCCGCAAAAAACGGACTGAATTTCTCGCTGAATGCGGAATAACCAACAACCAGCGGGGTATCCTGACGGAACCGTGTCGTAGTCGCTTCTGTTGTTGTCGTAGCCACAGTTGTTGCTTTTGTTGTCGTCGGTGCGGTCGTGCTCGTGGTTGTGGTTGTCTCTTTTTCGGTACAGGCGGCAAAGAGACCGACAGCCATCGCAAGCATGAGTATCAACGACAGAAGTTTGATCGTTCTAACCTTCCTCATGACTGAAATCCTCCTCTTTTTGATCGGCTGCCTATTGTTCCAGTGTTACGGCTTCATCAGCTTCTCCACGGCTTCGCTGAATGGCAGCCCATTCCAAGTTAATACTGATTATTATATCAAAAGATGGCTTTGTCAACTACAAAGCCTGAAAGATCTTCCAAATACAGTTGAAAATAAGGTTATTCTCGCTCAGGAGCGCCATAAAAAGACCGTCTGGTCGGCGCACCGTGAATAACCAGGCAATTCACGTCAATCCTCTGTAAAAACAATTTCATTAGGCCGGACCATCCCAAGCTGGTCCCGGGCAATGCGTTCAATATAGGCATCACTGTCAACAATCTGCTGCAATTCGCGTAAGTCAGCCAGATCCGCAGCGGCCTCCTGCAGCACGGCGGATAGTTCATTCTTCCTTTGCTCGATCCGGGCCATCTGCTTTTCCTGTTCAAAATAGATAGCCAAAGCAGAGGCAAGCACGATCACCAGCAGCATTCCGATGATGATGCGGATCAGGATCCTGCTGCTGTTTATTGGCCGATAGTGTTGCCTTCGGATGGCTTCCATATCGATCTTGACTGCCTCCTGTCATTGCCCGGAACTGTGTCTTGTTTTACAGACACCAACGGCACCGGCTGAGCGGGGTGTCTGCTTCTATTGTAGGAAACAGGCCTGCAGAACACAACAGCCGAACGGACGGGTGAGTGAAAACCGGAACGATTTAACCACACTGTAACCAGTCTGTAACTTAACTTTCCCAGAGGCCAGGACTCTATCCCACACTGAGCATTCAAGACCGTTCAGGACTGACCATCACCATCCTTCATGATCTCATATAGATCAGCAGCTTCTTCCTTGCGGACCGTTTCACGGATGTTCAGAATTCTGAGGCGCGTATGGCCGGAGCCAAAACCGATGTCCAGAATATCACCAGTATTCACTTCTGCGCCGGGCTTTGCCGCCCGGCCATTGACAAGGACGCGCCCGGCAGCGCAGATTTCATTGGCCACCGTTCGCCTTTTAATGATGCGGGAAACCTTAAGGAATTTATCGAGTCTCATCTTTGTCACCTGCCTTGTTTGACCTGATCCCAGAAAGCGTCAAGCTGTTCCAGTGTCATTTTTTCCATCTCGCCGCCTTGTATCTGAACCAGTTTTTCGACCGCTGCAAACCGTTGGATAAACTTTTCAGTCGCCTTGTCCAGGGCCATCTCCGGCTGCACCTTCAAGTGGCGTGCATAATTGACAACCGAGAACAGCAAATCCCCCAGCTCATCTTCCAGCTTCTCCTGCTGCGCTTTATCCTGCTGCGCTTTATTCTGGTTCTGCTGTAAAGCCATAACGACAGCATTGAGCTCTGTGAGCTCTTCGTTGATCTTGCGGAGCGGACCATCTTCATCTGGCCAGTCAAATCCGACCTGAGCCGCTTTTTGCTGAACTTTGTAGCTGCGTTGCAGTGCCGGCAATGAACGTGGCACATCAACCAGAACCTGAGTCTGGTTCTCCAGCCCTTTCTCCCGACGCTTGTTCTTCTCCCAGTTGTCGATGACCGCATCGGGCGTTGCAGCCTGATCGGAACCGAACAGATGTGTATGGCGCGAGATCAGTTTGTTGCAGATACCCGTCACAACGGCATCAAAATCGAACTGGCCGGCTTCGGCTGCCATCTGGGCATGAAAGACGACTTGCATCAGCACATCACCCAATTCATCACACAGACGATCCGGGCGGTCGCTTTCAATGGCGTCAATCGTTTCGTACGCCTCTTCGAGCAGATTCTGGCGCAAACTGGTATGTGTCTGTGCGCGATCCCAGGGACAACCCTTGTCGCTGCGTAAAAAAGCCATCAGTGTCAGCAGTTCTTCCAGGGAAAACCTTTCTTTAGGTCTGAACGATTCTGCAGGCGGCAGTTTACTGTTATCCTGTTTGTGTACCATCTCAACCTCATCATGTTTCTTCTCTAACTCTTTAAGCCTCTATCGTATCCTGAAAGGCTGCTTAATCGATCCAGCGAATCTGGAACCGTTCGAATTGGATCGGATCCATAAATTGATCAGCAAAGAAAATCGTCTGATGAAAGCGGGCAAATTCCCGCGTGTTTTTTTCCATCCAGAGCGGCAACGGGATCTCGAGCGTGTGGCAAAGTGCGACCAGACAACGCTCAAGGCGCAGAGAAAAGCGCTGGTCGGTGTCAGGCTGCTCAATCGTAAAGGATTGCAGCAACAAGTTGGCGCGAAAGACTTTTCCCTCCAGTTTCATCGTTCCGATTCCCTCAATTTCATCTGCTTGACTCCATTCATATCCCCATGATTCGCTTAACATATTATTCACGAATAGACCATGATCCCGATACATTTATCTGCTATTCTGAAATCACTTCAGAGAAGCATCCCCTTACTTCATAACCCCCCTCCTTAAAATACCGGCGGTCCCCCCCGCCGGTATTTCTTTGTGGGAGAGCTGTCACGGGATGTGTTGCCCAATGATTTACTTCAGTTGGGGGTAAATCCCGCGATATTGCGTCAGGGCTTGCGCCCACACCGCCTGGTCGGCTGGCTGGTAATGCTTGAGGTCGAACGAGTTGGCGATTACCCGGCGGGCATCGGGCAGATCTTTGAGTGCGCCCTGGGCCAGCAGCTGTACAGCCATATTACCCAGAGCCGTCGCTTCAATCGGTCCGGCGATCACGCGGCTGCCGGTCGCATTGGCCGTGAACTGGGACAATAAACCATCTTTGGTTCCGCCGCCGACTACATGTAGTGCCGGGAAGCGCTTGCCTGTTACAGTTTCAATCTGGTCTTTGGTCACCCGGTATTTCAGAGCCAGGCTTTCATAGATGCAGCGAACCACTTCGCCCCGCTTTTCCGGAACCGGCTGACCGGTCTCGCGGCAGAGGGATCGGATCCGCTGCGGCATGTCTCCCGGGAAACCGAGGCTTTCTTCGTCCGGATCGATCAGGCAACGAAACGGCTCACAATCGAGCGCCTCCCGCTCCAGATCAGCATAACTGACGGTCGCACCTTCCCTGATCCACTGCCGCCGTGATTCCTGGATCAGCCACAGGCCCATAATGTTCTTCAGGAACCGGGTGGTCCGGTTAAATCCGCCTTCATTGGTGAAGTTGAAGCCATATGTCTGGTCATCGATCAGCGGCTTCGGGCTCTCAATGCCCATCAGCGACCAGGTGCCGCTGCTGATATAGACAAAATCGTCCTGAACAGCCGGGACAGCGACCACTGCAGAAGCAGTGTCGTGTGATGTAACTGCTACGGTCGGAATCGGATCAATGCCGAGTTCCTCGCAGATCTGTTGCGAGAGCGTATCAGTCATTCGTCCAGGATGGACAATCGGGCACAACAGGTTCATGGGCAGACCGAGCCGTTCGATCAGCGCGCGATCCCAGTCGCCCGTCCAGGGATTGACCATCTGGCCGGTCGACGCGATCGTGAATTCAGCCTGGCGCCTGCCTGTCAGCAGATACAGAAACAAGTCCGGCATCAAGAGGAGGCAATCCGCGCGTTGCAGCAGTTCCGGCCGTTTCAGTTTTAGGGCATAAAGCTGGTACAGCGTGTTGAAATGCATAAACTGGGTGCCGGTTCTCTGGTACAGCTCGCTTCTTGGGATCTCCCGGAATACTTCATCCATGATCCCGGCCGTCCGGGTATCCCTGTAATGAACAGGATTCTCCAGAATGCGTCCATCTTTGTCGAGCAGGCCGAAATCGACGCCCCAGGTGTCGATGCCGATACTGTCGATCTGGCCACAGGTCTTGGACTTGATCAGGCCTTGTTTGATCTCGTGGAAAAGGCGCAAGACATCCCAGTATAGCGTATCGCCGACCTGAACCGGGTCGTTGGGAAAACGATGGATCTCCTCCAGATCGATGCGGTCACCGTCAAATCGGCCGAGCATCGCCCTGCCGCTGGATGCGCCAAAATCGAAGGCGAGCAATTGCTTTTTCAAAGACATGTCAGACCTCCCTGTATGAAGTCCCCGGACGTCCTGCCGCGAATACCGGCTGTTCGTTCACCGGGCTGTGATTGTTTTGCGGTACTGTTCGCTTTCCCAGTTGCTGATAAACTGCCTGCCGGCTTCGCTCATGGTGCAGATGGTCCGGCTGGCCTGGCGGATCGTTCGTGTGATGAAGAGGATCGCACAAAGTGTCTCTTCGATCGTCTGTGCCTCATTCTTACCACAGCGGTAAAATACCTCTCCGGTCCGACGGAAGATCGTGCAGGTGTCCTTGAGGCTGTTGAGCCCCGCCGCACCGTTTTCGCGCACTTCAGCCAGGGTCCCTTCGGCAACGCCCAGCTTGCCGCCGAGGAATACCAACTGGTCCGGATAAAGTGCCTGTTCGGTAAAGAAGTCGAGGTCCCATGCCTGATCCAGCAGCCGGTCACGCAGCCAGGCAGTGTCCGAAATAAAAGTCTGGCCGTCTGCCGGGTCAGCGGCCGGTCTTACTGCAATTTTCGGCCAATCGGCTGCCGAGACGCCGTAGGCCGCTGCCAGCTTTTCGTTGACCTGGTCGTGCAGAAGAAGACACCCGTCAGCATCGTCGCCGGTCACGATGAAACCATGGTTTTGCATAAATAAAATCCCGGGCTTTTCACCGGTCTCTTTTTTCTTATCTTCTATCGCTTCGAGCAGGGCAAAAGTCAACTGGGCGCCTGGATTGATATAGGGTACAAAGGCATGTCCGACACCCTGGTCGGCCAGGGCAGATGCCGCCACTTCCCGCCCTTCGGCAGAACAGGTCACCAGGTTGGCATAGATGGCATGCGTGTGCAGCACATAAGTGTCAAGAAGCGAATGGAAACCGGCTTCGACAGATGGGCGCAACGCAGGGAGGCCCTCTACTGTCAAAGTGGCCGTTTTTGCCTGTGCCGATCCGGCTTGTTCGATGTCGGCAAGGCCGGCCGGATCCGTCTGCTGGTAAAACTGCCTGAGCGCCTGGTAATCCAGGACCGCGTAAGCCTGGTCCATGTCGATCTGGTCAAGACGGTATCCTGAAGCCTTGATGGCCATCAATGAATCATCGACTTTACAGGAAGTGTTGCCGCCTCCGCCCTGCACATAGTCGGATCGGCTCCCGGCCTTTTTTGACATACGGACAAAGCCGCTCAGACGCTGTTTGTATTGTTCGCTGAAAGGGACTGTGTTAGCCATTGTTCAACTCCTTATTCGACACCTGTCCTTATCCGGCTTCAGTGTCGTGCTGGCTGCCATTCAGGCTGTCATGCTGTTATCAGATCCTGCCGCGCAAAACTGCATCTTCATACGCATGCACGACCGGCAGCCAGTCAGATCCAACCGGCACGCCTTCATTCTGGCAGTACTGATTCCAGACAGCGGCATAGGGCAGAGTCCGCGCCTCTTCCATCAGGGCAAGTCGATCGGTGTAATTGCCGTCCTGTTCAGCTTTTTTCAGCATCTCTGTCGGTTCAAGCAGTGCGGCCAGCAATGCTTTTTGGGCTGCGCGAATGCCGATGACCCAGGCGGCGATGCGGTTGATGCTGCCGTCAAAGAAATCTGTGGCGATGAACACGCGGCCGAATCCGCCGGCCCGCTTGATTTCCCGCATGACATCGAAGACGTTTTCATCGGAGATCACGACATGGTCGCTGTCCCACTTGACACCGCGGCTGACATGGATCAGCAGCTTCTGGTTAAACAATAGCAGTGAGGAAATCTTGTCAGCGATCGTTTCGGTCGGATGGAAATGACCCATGTCCAGTGTCAGCATCAGGTTATCGCAGCCATTGGCGCGGGCATGAGCCACATAGCCCATGTAGAATTCATGTGATCCGACTGTATAACTTTCGACCCCAACACCGAACAGCTTGCACTCGACTGCGTCAAGCAGTACTTCAGCAGGGAAGCTCTCTGCCAGGATCTCATCGAGCGAATCGCGCAGCAGACGGCGGTAGAACTGCCGGTCGGCCGGCATGTCTTTCATGCCATCCGGGACCCAGATGTTGTTGACGACCGGTTTACCCAGCTGCCTGCCGATGTCGGCAGCGATCCGGCGGCTGGCGATACAGTGGTTGATCCAGAAACGGCGGATCTTGTCGTCAGGATGGGCGA
>JAWSUP010000003.1:0-32226 GCA_033549405.1 Bacillota bacterium
TCAGAGTCGTCATGCTTTGAGGAATCTGTGCCATTTATACCTCTGACCTGTAACTCAAAAAACACCCGATAACCCCACATCGGCTTTTTCCTGCTGCCGGAATATCCAGAATTCAACAGGCAGCTGTTAAAACACGCCCATGCATTTTCAATCTTATGTGATACAATAAGCCGGAAAGGATGGTATTATGATCATGACCGACTGGCAGTCTTTACGAGCAGGTTCTCGTATCTTTTTTGTAGGGATCGGCGGTATCAGCATGAGCGGCCTGGCTGAAATTGCCATGTCCGACGGTTATATCGTCGCTGGCTCTGACCGCAATCCCGGTCATCGCACCGATCACCTTGAATCTTTGGGCATTACCGTATTCAAAGGCCATCAGCCGGGTTGGATCGATCAGTTCGCTCCGGATCTTGTGGTTCACACCGCCGCAGTTCACTGGGACAACCCGGAACTGATCAGATCGTCTGAACTGGGTATCACCGTAATCGACAGAGCACGCTTCCTGGGCTGGATCAACCGGTCTTTCGCCCAGGTTATCAATATTTCCGGAACGCACGGCAAGACGACCACAACAGCGATCTGTGCTCTGATCATGATCGAAGCCGGTATAGATCCAACCGTCCATCTGGGAGCGGAGCTGCGCCAGTTCCATGGAACCGTCCGTACAAGCCGCCAGGGGAAGGTCATGGTCTCAGAGGCCTGTGAGTACATGAACAGTTTCCTGCAGTTCTACTCGACAACGGCAGCTGTCCTCAACATTGATTATGATCATGTCGACTTTTTCTCCAATCTGGATGCAGTCATCCGGTCATTCACCTCATTTTCAGATCTCCTGCCAGATAACGGCATCCTCATCGTTCCAGAAGCCGATCCCAATGTCGCACAGATGCTCAGTCTGCTTGAAGCAAGTCGCCTGCAGAACGGCAGGCCGATGCCGCGTCTTGTGACCTTTGGCATCCGGGATGAGGAAAAACTGCAGACAGCCGAACCAGATACACATTCAACGTATGTCTGCCGCAATCTAACATATGAACAGGCAATGCCACGCTTCGACCTTTGGCACGACAATCAGCTTGTCTGCCATGTCAGCCTGCAGGTTCCAGGACTACATAATGTTCTGAACGCCCTGGCAGCGGTCGCCTGCGCTCATGAAAATGGAGCTGACTTTTCGTCAGTGTCACGTGTGTTGAACAGCTATCAGGGTGCGGAGGGCAGGTTCACGAATGTTGGCCGATATCGCGGCGCGCGCGTCATTTCTGACTATGCCCATCATCCGGCGGCTGCCAGGGTGACACTTGCTGCTGCCGGTCTGCTGCCGCACCGTCATCTCTGGGTCGTCTTTCAACCGCTGACCTTCAGCCGCACGCGGGTCCTGTTCGACGAGTATGTCGCCGCATTGAAGGACTGCGAGCAGATCATCTTCTCTGAAATATACAGTGACCGCGAAACCAATCCGGGTGACATCAGTTCACGCATGGTGGCGGACCGCATCAATGAGCTGGGCGGACAAGCCTGGTTTGGCGAAGATTTCAGTCAGATTCGCACCTGGCTTGACGAACGGGTTCATCCTGATGACATCATATTGGTCATGGGGCCGGAGAACATCCGGGATTTTGCCGATGAACTGACCGGACGCACAAGCCACCTTGACGACTGATTCCGGGGAATCCGGGAAGCACAAATACCAGCGGGACTTAATGGCCAGAGATAGCTGAGATAAATTGTCCAGGAATTGCCGGTTCAGTTGAACAAAAAAGTGAAAAAAGAAGCACCCCGAAGGGGCGCTCTTTTTTTTGATCAAATTGTGGGACTATTGTTATGTCACATCTGTACTGGCCTTTTCATCACGGCCTGTCAAGGTCGGCCTGGAAAGGTGCTGCGGTTCATCGTTATCCGCCACAGTCTCACCGGAGGTCGCATCCGGCATCCTGTCTTCCGTTGTCCCTGCGGGAACGGATGGCAGCTGCACTTCTTCGGGCAGCGAATTTGTATATTTCACGAATATTTTTTCGAATTCCGCACCTTCTATTTTTTCTTTTTCCAGCAGTGTGTTGGCCAGTGCGTGCAACAGTTCATTTTTTTCTTTCAGGATATTAATCACCGCGATGTAGGCATCGTCGATTATTTTTTTGACTTCATCATCGATGATTCCGGCCAGTTTTTCACTGTAATTCTGGACATGCCCATAATCTTTGCCTAAGAACACTTCGCTCTCATTGCCAAAAACCAGATTGCCCAGCTTATCACTCATGCCATATTTAGTGATCATATCACGGGCGATGCCGTTGCAAGCCTGCAGGTCATTAGAAGCACCTGTGCTGATCTCGCCGAAGGTCAGCTCTTCAGCAGCCCGACCGCCCAGAGAGATCATGATCTGTGCGACTAATTGCCCGCGGGTGGCATAGTAGGTGTCTTCATGCGGTTTGTGGGCGGTATAGCCGCCGGCAGCACCGGCAGGGATGATGGATACCCTTTCAACTTTATCTGTCTCAGAGACCGTGCGCAGGACGATGGCGTGTCCCGATTCGTGGAATGCAGTCAGCTTGCGCTCTTTTTCGCTGATGATGCGGCTTTTCTTTTCCGGCCCGATCATTATTTTGAAGACTGCTTCGGAAATGTCCTCATAGACGATCGTCTTGGAGCCCTTGCGGGCTGCCAGTAAAGCTGCTTCATTCAGCAGGTTGGCCAGATCAGCTCCGGTAAAGCCGGGTGTGATTTTAGCTATTTCCTTAAGTTCGACCGAAGGATCCATCGGCTTGTTGCGCGCGTGCACCTTCAATATCTCTTCGCGGCCCTTGATATCCGGACGCATAACCGTGATACGACGATCAAAACGACCTGGTCTGAGCAAAGCGGGATCGAGTATGTCCGGTCTGTTTGTAGCGGCCATGATGATCACGCCTTCGTTGGGTCCGAAGCCATCCATCTCAACCAGCAGTTGGTTGAGCGTCTGCTCGCGCTCATCGTGGCCACCGCCCATGCCGGCGCCACGGTGACGGCCGACAGCATCGATTTCATCGATAAAGACAATACAAGGCGCATTCTTTTTCGCATTCTCGAACAAGTCGCGAACACGAGAAGCACCGACACCGACAAACATCTCGACAAAGTCCGAGCCACTGATGGAGAAGAACGGGACACCTGCTTCTCCGGCGACAGCTTTGGCCAGCAGAGTTTTACCGGTACCGGGTGATCCGACAAGCAGTATACCGCGCGGGATCTTAGCGCCGAGATCAGCGTACTTCTTGGGGTTCTTCAAAAAATCGACAACTTCGCGCAGCTCTTCTTTTTCTTCATCGGCTCCGGCGACATCAGCAAAAGTAATCTTATTTTTAGCCGGATCGTTAAGCTTAGCTCGACTGCGGCCAAAACTCATGGCGCTCTTGCCATCGCCGGCCTGGCGGGAATAGGTGAACCAGATAAAAGCCCCCATGCCGACAACCATGACCAGAATCAGGATGATATTGAGCCAGCTTGTGATATCGGTTGGTTCATTGTAGTCATAGTTACTAATTTTCCCGGTCTGCTCCGCTTCAGTCAGAATTGAGTAAAAATCTTCCATCCAGAGCGGCGATATGGACTTGCTGACAGAGCGGGCTGGACTGGACGTTGTTTTTTCATACCTGATTTCAACGGTATAACCGGTCACGATCACTTCGTTGACCCGACCACTGTTGATTTCGTCGGTCAGTTCAGACAGAGTAATCTGCTCAGGTTGCGTCATGCGGGACATAAAGAACGACAAAAATATGATGACAGCCAGCAGGATGATGTAAAAGGACATCCCATTCATGGCACGTTTTGGTTTCATTTTGCGCCTCCTTGACTGTCGTCTCCGAGTATGGATACATCGGGAAGATTTCTGTACCTGCCATCGAAATCAAGGCCATAGCCCACGATAAATTCATCAGGTATCTGCATGCCCACATATTCCACTTTGACATTGACCCGCCGTCTTTCCGGTTTGTCGAAAGCAGTGCAGACAGCGATACTGGCTGGTTTGCGGGTACCGAGTAACTGGCGCAAGTGGTTCAGAGTCAGTCCCGAATCAACAATATCTTCCACGATGATGATGTGTTTCCCTGTGATGTCTGAATCCAGGTCTTTGGTTATGCGCACGATACCAGATGAGCGAGTCCCGCTGCCATAGCTGGATACGGATATGAAATCGATCCGGCAGGGTATCGTCAGGTATCGGGCCAGGTCTGCCATAAAGACATAGGCGCCCTTTAAAACGCCAATCAGGATGACTTCCCTGTCGGTATAGTCGGCTGATATCTGTGCGCCCAGCCGATTGCACATCGCGTCGATTTCCTCGCGCTTGATCAATACATCCTTAACATATTTCGCCATCCGTTCAAGAGCCTCCTCATTTCGGCTTAAGCTAGTATTTTACCTGATATCTGTCGCATCGACCAGTCCACGTGTTACCGTTTTAGGTAGCGATGACAGATGAAGCCGAATTCGCCGGCCATTGCACTCGCCTGACCGGGCCACATAGGCTGCTCCTGAAGCATGTCCCGGCAACCAGGCCACTTCATGACCATCGGCCACAAGAACCATGTGCGATCGTTCTTTAGCAGAAACTTTTCGCTCCTGCAAGTATTTTTTTAATGGCTTGCCGCCAGAATGTCCCCATGGGTGGATCCGGTCGCCCGGCAGCCTTGTGCGCACAACGCAGTTGCGGATGCGTTCAAACCAGAAACACTCCATTGCGCCATTATATACGATCTCACAATCATTCTCAACGAATTCTGCGGATATCTGCAGGTTCAGCGTTTCGATCGACGTCAGGCCGGGCAGCACAAGCGGCACCGGCTCAAGCATAACAGGACGGTCAAAACGGGATATGCCTTCCTGATTGATCAGTCTGATCTGGTCGTTGGCATAGCTGATCCGGCGGTGTTCTGGCAGATCCAGAGTCTGGCCGCCGGTAGCCTTTTTTAGCCATATGATGATGCTTTGGATGTGAACCTGTTCCAGATTCTGGCCGTGGCCGGTGTGCCTTTGCCAGAACTGACGCAGGACACGCACCTGAATGGCCGGATGCAATACAGACAGTATTGATACAACCAGCGCATCACCCCGGTAACACCGATCGAACGCTGCCTGTGCTATGGCATCAAGACAGGCCCGGTCAAGTGACAGGTTTTCTGCGGTGCGGCCAAGCAGCGGAACCGGATCATAGCCAAGCGCAGCCCGCCACTGCGGCAGCAGCTGGTGGCGCAGCCGGTTGCGGATGGTGAACCCTTCGTCGTTCGTTTTATCGTGACGCCATGAGACTTGCTTCTGTTCCAGCCATGCTTCAATGTCTGCGCGGCGACAGGCCAGCAGCGGACGGATCAATAAGCCATCGGATGGCTGCATGCCGGTCAGTCCGTCGAGTCCTGCACCTCTGCCCAGATGCATCAACATTGTCTCAGCCTGGTCATCCAGATGATGCGCCAAAGCTATCCGGACCGGGCTCCGGGTTCCGTCCTGCTGTTCGGCCAATTCATCAGCCAGCTTTCTGAAGACTTCTCTGCGGACATCCCGCGCAGCCAGCTCCAGACCGATCCGGCGCTCTTGCGCCAGCTGTGCGACCGGTATTTCATGGCTGTAAAACGGCACAGCCAGTTGCAGGCACCATTCACGGACATAAGCCTGGTCCGCATCGGCATCGGCGCCGCGCAGTCCGTGATGGATATGGACACAGCTCAGTTGAAAGTTCAAGGTCTGCTGCAGATCGTGCAACAGGAGCAGTAATGCGATCGAATCGGCGCCTCCGGACACAGCGGCCAGGATATGGCTGCCGGGCGGTATCAGCTGGTTTTGCAGAATCAGGCGACATGCCTGTTCCGGCAGATCCGGAATATGCATTTTTTCTTTTCTGCTCATGCTGAATATGGCGGCGGTTCACTGGGGATCCGACCGTCTTCTTTCTCAAAAAATAATGTGTATTTCGGCCACCAGCCGAGATGCAGGTTGCCAGTCGCACCCTGCCTGTTCTTGGCGATGATCACCTCGGCGTCCTCAGTTTCCAGAGCAGCCTGTTCAGAATTGTAGTATTGCTCACGATACAAAAAGATAACAACATCCGCATCTTGCTCGATCGCACCTGAATCGCGCAAATCTGAAAGCAGCGGTTTTTTGTCCGATCTCATCTCACAGGCCCGGCTGAGCTGTGAGAGGGCAATCACGGGAACAGACAGTTCTCTGGCCATAATTTTCAGCGTCCTCGAAATTTCGGAGATTTCCTGTTGCCTGCTCTCCGCACGACTCTGATTGCTGTTCATCAACTGCAAATAGTCGACAATGACCACACCCAGCTTGTTTTCCAGTTTCAGTTGACGGCATTTTGACATCATTTCCATGACGCTGGTGCCTGAGCGGTCATCAATATAGATCGGCGCCGCATAGAGCGGTGGCAGTGCTCGGGCAATTTTCTCCCAGTCCTCCGGCTGCAACTCGCCTGTGTTCAACAAGCGGGAATTGACCAGTGACTGGCTGCTGAGCAGGCGGTTGCTGATTTCTTCTTTGGACATCTCAAGGCTGAAAATTGCTGCAGGAACATGATGCAGTGTGGCAGCCTTCTGGGCAATGTTAAGGGCAAAAGCCGATTTTCCCATGGCCGGGCGCGCCGCGACGATAACAAGACCACCCGGGCGTAACCCGCCAAGAATCCTGTCCAGCTGGTAGTAGCCAGTCAGAACGACCTTCTGCCGCGGTTGGCCGCGAGCGATCGCCGCCAGTTCGTTGACTGTGCGGCCCATAATATCTTTGAGGCTCTCAAAGCCGCTGATATCACGGCTTTCCCGGATTTCATAAATGCGTTTGGCCGCTACATCAAGCAGCATATCGGCATCATCCGGATCGTTGTAACACAGACCGGTGATTTCTTGCATGGCGCCTATCAGGCGGCGCAGAATCGCTTTCTGCCGCACCAGATCAGCATAATGGGCAGCATTGGATACCAGTGGCGCCGCATCCGGCAGTGAACTGATATAGGAAAGGCCGCCTGCCTTCTCCAACTGTCCGCGATTTTCCAGCATATCGGTCACGGTAATGATGTCGACCGGTTTGCTGTCCAGATAAAGCGTACAAATCACATCATAGATGAGGCGGTGCTGCGGCCGATACAAATCCTCTGTCTTCAGAATAGCCGTAATTTCCGCCAGCGGGCGTTCGCCGGACAGCGCACAGCCGAGTACAGATTGTTCGGCTTGTTGATTGCTGGGCGGGACCTTGCCTTCGATTGGTCTTTTCAGATCGTCAGGAGACATGGATGGCCTCCTTATCATTCGGCTGTCAGACGAATTTTAATTTTAGCTATAATATCAGCATGAAGCTTGACATCGACATCGTAGTCACCCAGCGTCTTGACCGGACTTTGAATGACGATGCCGCGCTTGTCTACCTTATGTCCTGCTTTATTCAGGGCATCCGCGATATCCATGGTGGTCAGCGAACCATACAGCCTGCCGCCTTCACCGCATTTGATCGGCATCGTAAAGAGCTGGCCGTCGATCTTTTCTGCAGTCGTACGCGCCTCTGCCAATTCACGATCATGCCTGGTCTTTTCTGCTGTCTTGCGGGTTTTAACGATATTTAGATTAGCCGGTGTCGCTTCAAGTGCCAGTTGTTTATGAAACAAAAAATTGCGTGCATATCCATCGTTCACTTTGACAATATCGTCGGGTTTACCCAAACCTTTGACTTCCTGAAGTAAAATGACTTTCATGGGGTGATCCTCCTGTATCGGACACGGCGCTCAGGCAGATGCGCCGTCCAGTCTCGCTGCTTCTCGTATTGTATCATAAATTGCGGTAAATCTGGCAGTAAAAACCAGTTGAACAACCGTAAAAAACCGCGGCCCTTCTTGTTGGAGAAGTGCCGCGGCATTCACAGTCCCTCAGGGCATGCCTATTCGCCTGAAAAAGGCAAAAAGGCAATGTGCCTGGCCCGCTTGATGGCGATTGTCAGTTCGCGTTGATGTCTGGCACAATTACCAGACATCCGCTTGGGCAATATTTTGCCGCGTTCAGATATGAACTTGCGCAGTCTGCCGGTATCCTTAAATTCGATATGCTCAATTTTATCAGCACAGAACGCACAGACCTTGCGCCGCGAACGTCTCTGCCGCATCGGTCGGGACCCGTCTCGGTCACCACTGTCCCTGCCGCCACGTCTCATGTCTGCCATGGATTGCTCTCCTTTCTGAAAATGGGGCAGGCAATAGAGCAAAACAGCTCCTTGCCTTACCGAAAATCATCTGATCAAGGTTAGCAAAGAAATTAACTGGTCTTTTCACCGAAAGATTAACAATGCTGGATAATTTTTCGGGGAATCTCTAGAGCAAGTTATCTCTTGGCTATCCTCAGATATCAAAAGGCAATGTCGTATCGTCATCGGGCCCCGGGAAAAAACCTTCTCCGGCAGTTGACTGCCCTGTTCCCTGTCCGGTTCCCTGTCCGGTTCCCTGACCCTGGTTCGATGGTTCGCCACTGCTGTCGCTGCGTTTAGACTCGGTGAAATAGACTTCATCGGCAATAACTTCCGTCGCGCTGTGCCGCTTCCCTTCCGGGTCGTCCCAACTCCGGGTCTGAATGGTGCCGATAACAGCCATCCTGGATCCTTTGCGGAAATACTTGCTGCAGAACTCTGCTTGCTGTCGCCAGGCTACTATGGGAATGAAATCCGCCTGGCGCTCACCGCTCGCATTCTTGAAGCGGCGATCTACGGCCAGTGTGAATGAACACACCGGTACCTGGTTGGCTGTTGTCCGCAACTCAGGATCTCGCGTTAATCTACCCATCAAAATTGCTTTGTTCATAACACATGCCTTTCTGACTGTCAGTTCAGTCGTCTGTGCGGATTACCAGATACCGCAGGACGCCTTCAGTTATCTTGAGCACACGCTCAAGCTCCTTCGGGAAATCGGTTTCCGCACTGAAATCGATCAGGACATAATATCCTTCCTTTTGGTCTTTGATTTCATAAGCGAGTCTGCGCCGACCCCAGACATCGATCTTCTCCACGGTTGCGGCAGACTCGATAAGCGTCTGGATTTTCTCCGTCGTCGCGTTAATCGCTTCTTCTCCGATAACCGGGTTCAGAATGTAGATAGCTTCGTATTTTCTGGCCAATTGTATCACCTCCTCCTGGACTGAACGGCTCTGCACAGGGCAGAGCGAGGACACTATTCACTGTGCAGGCGCACAGCACACAAGACTATAGCATGACAGCCGGAATCCGTCAAGCCGATGGCCAGGGTTCAAACCAGAAAATTCGCCAAAAATCGTCGCCCGGTTATACCAAACATTGTATATGCAGATCAGCTGTTTGTCTTTTGCCTGCAGTCATCATTTTGCGTCAACCGGACCGACAGAAGCCTGATCAGTTCCGCTATCTCTGTTGCAGCATCCACGTAACAGGCCGCATCGCCGCCATATGGGTCTTTCACATCAGCTGCTGCTTGACCGGCAGCTTCAGATAGTGTCATAACGCGACCGGCCAACTCCGGCAGCATGCGCAAGAGCGAATGCACATGCCGCTCTTCCATGGTCAGAATCAGACTTGCTCCTCTGAGCAGATCTTCTTCTGCCTGTCGGGCAAGGTGGTCTGACAGGTCAAGTCCGTATGCCTGCCGCATAACATCAATTGCCAGAGGCGACGCAGCCTGGCCGGCATGGGCTGCCAGACCGGCGGAGCGGGCTTCATAGCAGCTGTCCTGATTGAGATGGTTGAACAGGGCTTCAGCCATGGGGCTGCGGCAGGTGTTGCCGGTACAGACAAACAAGATGGTTTTTTTGGATGCGGCGACAGTCATGTATTCTGCTCCTCGTCAGGGTCAATGTTGGCGCTATCTGCCTGCGCAGCCTTACGCAGACGGTTCATGTAGGCGGTTCCGACCCCATGGTCCGGTAACCCCTCGACAATGATGACGTCACATGAGATAGCATCGAACGTGCGTAAGGCATCAAATAAAGTCCGTCCGGCCATTGCCGAATCGGGATCGGGTCCGTAACTCAGGCTGCAGCAGGTTGCCGGCGGCACTTGAGCCGGTCTGCCGGCGGATATGCCGGCGTCCATAAAGTCAGATAAAGGCCTGCAGATCAGACCGAGCCGGCTGATGGCCTTTTCACAGGCATAAACACCAACCCTGGCATCACGAGACAGCCAGTCCTGCACCAGTTGCGTCATTATGCAACCGACACAGTCACCTTGTGATTCTTCTGCGATGATCACGCGGGCTTTCGGTGCATAATGGCGATATTTCATGCCTGGAGATCTCGGCCGGCCGATCGGAACCCCCTGCAGATCTCCATTGCTGTATGCATTTGCTGCTGCAACCGGCTCTATCCCCGTTGCCTTCAGGATATCCGCAGCGGTTATGCTGCCTGGCCGCAAAATGACGGGTTTATCGCCCGTTATATCTACAACAGTCGATTCCAGCCCATACCGGCAGGTTCCGCCATCTATAAGGAAGGGAATCCGTCCGTCAAAGTCTTCGAGTACATGCCTGGCCCGGGTCGGGCTGGGCCGGCCTGACCGATTGGCAGAGGGGGCGGCGACGGGTATCCCGGCAAGACGCAACAGGCTGAGGGCGACCGGATGGTCCGGAATGCGGACAGCTACCGTGTCAAGTCCGGCGGTCACGATTGTCGGCACACGTCTCGAACGTGGCAGAACCAGGGTCAGCGGTCCCGGGGAAAAATGCAGGAGCAGAGACCGGGCTAATGGCGTCAAGGTCCCGACCAGAGGCTCCAGACCAGAGATGTCTGCGCTATGCACAATCAATGGATTGTCCGGCGGACGACCTTTGACCTGGAAGATTCGTGCGACGGCATCCGGATTCAAGGTTGGAAACGCAACCAGCTCACCCCGCCGCAGAGCCAATCCGGCCGGCAGCAGCAGCCGATCATCCGGCATTTGCGCATCGACACAGATCACGCATGTTTTATAATCAGCACTCATGCGGGGTCCTCATCCTGTCCTGTCGCACCTGACTGAAGCTGGTTGCTTTTTGCTGCTGTCATCAAAGCCTGGATGAATTCATCAAGGTCGCCTGCGAGTACAGCCTCCAGACGATAGAGTGTCAAGCCGATGCGATGATCGGAGACCCGTCCCTGGTGATAGTTGTATGTTCTGATGCGTTCGCTGCGATCTCCTGTTCCAACTTGACTGCGGCGGTCTTCTGCGATATTGCCTTCCTGGCGGTTTTGTTCGCGTGCCAGCAGGCGCGATCTGAGCACGGCCATAGCCTGGTCTTTATTTTTATACTGGGATCTTTGATCCTGGCAGATGACGACCAAACCGGTCGGCTTGTGTGTGATCCGTATGGCGGAATCAGTGCGATTCACGTGTTGTCCGCCTGCGCCGGATGCACGAAACGTGTCGATCTCCAGGTCATTGGGATTGATCGTCACTTCCACATCCTCAGCTTCCGGCAGGACTGCCACAGTTACTGTTGAGGTGTGAATCCGACCTCCGGACTCGGTGACCGGCACCCTTTGCACCCGATGCACACCGCTTTCGAAGCGCAGTCGACTGTATGCGCCAAAACCTTCAATAAGGAAGACGACTTCTTTGAATCCACCAATTTCCGTTTCATGCACATCGACCAGTTGCACGGTCCAGCCGCGCCGTTCGGCATACTGGCTGTACATGCGGAATAAAACCGCAGCAAACAGGGCGGCCTCTTCGCCGCCGGCGCCAGCCCGGATTTCCATCACGACATTACGCCGGTCATTCGGATCTTTAGGTGTCATTGCTTCATCAAGCCGCTTTTCTATTTGCATACGCTGCTCAATGAGTAAAGTCAGCTCATCCCGGACCATTTCGCGAAATTCCCGATCGTTTGTTTCGCTTAACAGCTGCTGATGCTCAGCGATCGATGTGCCCAATGCATCCCAATGCTGGTAATCCATGACGATCGGAGACAGATCGGCATGTTCCTGTGCCAGGCGTCTATATCGATCCTGGCTGGCCAGGATCGCCGGATCAGCCAGCAGCAGGTTCAGTTCATCAAGACGGTTTTTCAATTCCTTGAGTTTTTCGTACATCTTGCTATCCTTAAGCATTATTAAGATACAGTTTGATCTTTGGGGCTGTTAATCAGTAACTTGCTCTATGAACTCCGTATGGAATTTCCAATCAGCGGGACTTTTCTTTTTTTCTGTTTTCACTTTTTTTCGCCTCTATTTCTGCCGGTTCCTGATCTTCATTCAGGATCGACAGGATTTTTTCCGCGATCAATATTTTTGTTCTCGCCTCGATGCTCAATTCGAGCGCCATTTCGCGCAGTGCATCGGTCTGAGCTTTATCATTTATTTCTGTTTTCGTGCTGTCTGGAGTGTTTGATGTAGACAACAGCAGCTGCTTTGTTTCCTCGCGGACCTTCGTGACACTGTCCTGCAGGCACTGGTGCTGCACCGTCAGAAACTGTGCGTACAGAGCCGAGACGTCATCCGTCTTGCGATACCCCGACAGGAGCCGATTAAGATGCTGCATGGACAAGACTTGTTTCAGCGTTGCGATCATGATCAGAAGGGCCAGATGAACCGGGCTGTATTTTTTAGACTCTGCACGCGGAATCAGGTCGTCTTTGATGTAGTTGTTGATCATGGCCGGCGTCAGAAGGCGATCTTGTTCATCACGTCTGTACAAACCCAGTTGCCGGTCAATATAGGTCTGAACCTGATCCATATAAAGACCTATATCCGGAAGCAAAGACCAGTCTGCCGGATATTGGCCGTCAATTCCTGTCAACCACTGGTTGAGCACCTCAATTGGCTTTATCATACTGGTCACGCTCCTTGTCGGCGATTGATTCCGGCGGTGGCTGGATCGTCTTTACTGCCTTTTCCAGTTTCTGTCTCGGCATGACGATGAAATGCCCGCAGGTCATGCACTTCAGTCCGATGTCCGCCCCGGCCCGCTCGATCTGCCAGAGCCAACTGCCGCAGGGGTGCTGCTTTTTCATGCGCAGAATCTCACCGCTTTTGAATGGATACAAATGATATTGTCCAGGCATTTTCGTCTCCCTTCAGTTCTGCGGCCGCCTGCCGGCGCATACGCGCGGATTGCCACCGAAGTCATACTGGGTTGGCAACACAGAATAGCCATGCCCTTTCAGTATATCAGAAACTGCCTTTGCCTGGTCATAGCCATGTTCGACAAGCAGCCAGCCATCTGAACTCAGATAACTTAGCGCTTCCCGGGACAGTCGCCTGATAAGCGACAGCCCGTCCGGACCGCCATCCAGCGCAATTCTTGGTTCGAACCGGCTGACTTCTGGCATCAGATGGTCGATTTGCGCCGATTCGATATACGGCGGATTAGCTACGATCAGATCGAATGGACCGGGTTCATCCGCAGTAAACAGATCAGCCTGTCTGACTGAAACCGAACCTGACAGTTTATGCCGAATGATGTTTATGTTGGCCCACTTAAGTGCAGCCGCATCGATGTCAATCAGAGAGAGTCTGACAGGACAACCGCTGTTTCCCAGATGAACAGCCAGGCTGATGCCGATGCAGCCAGATCCGGTGCAAGTGTCCAGTATGTTCAGGTCAGCAGATTGTGTTGTGCGCAATGGCCAGATCTCTTCAAGGATGATCCGGCGGGCTGTTTCGACTAGAATTTCGCTGTCTGGACGCGGAACTAGGCTGCCTGGACCGACAGCAAATGCCAGACCGGCGAAATGAACCTGGCCGGTCAGAAACGCAAGTGGTTCGCGACTGGCACGCCGTACAGCAAGGTCGCGCAAGTATCGGGCAGTCGCGGGATCAATCTGGTGTCCGGGATCCGAATACAAGCGAGAGAATGAAAAACCAAGTGCCGCTGAGAGGATATGCAGCGCTTCCCTGATCGGCTCTTCGATACCGGAATGCGCCAGGATTCCGGCCAGTTCGCTGCGTAGCTGACCGACTGTCACAGGATTCGGCATGAGCGATCACCAGCGGTCGCTGTTTGCCCGCATCGGCCGCACGGCTTCGAGCGCAGCAATGGCGACTTCAAGCATCGTGTCGTCTGGTTCTGCTGTCGTCAGGCGCTGCAGCCAGAGGCCCGGTTTTGAAATCAACCGGGTGATTCGGTTGTCATATCGACCGGCCAGACGGATGATTTCATAGGCAATACCAGCGACAAGCGGGACAAGGGCGAAGCGGATCAGCAGATTGATCCAGCGGCCCCACCAGCCGATCAATGAAAAGATAATGATGCTGATCAGGATGACCAAGAACAAAAACGCCGTGCCGCAGCGGGGATGAAACCGGCTGTAGCGACGTACATTTTCAACAGTCATAGGCTGTTGCGCCTCGTAGCAGGCGATCGTCTTGTGTTCAGCGCCGTGGTACATCCAGACGCGCCGCATTTCCTGGAGACGGTTAGCCAGGGCCAGGTAACTGACAAACAGGGAAATGCGTATCAGTCCTTCCGCCAGATTGGAGGCGATATTACCAAGACCAGTCCATTGGCGGATAAACGATATCAGCAGATTGGGCAGCAGAATAAAAAGTGCGACACTGAAAAGAATCCCGAACGCTGCAGAACCATACAAGACCAGTTCGCTGTGTCTGCTGAAAAAGCGGTCAACTGCACGGCCGATGCGAACTTTTAATGACGGTTTCTGTGCCTGTTTGTCCGACAAATCCTGATCATCTGATGCTTCATCAGTATTTTGCTCCGGTTCTTCTGCCAGTTCAGCGGAACGAAGCAAAGCTTTCGTGCCGCTGACCAGTTGCCGGAATAAGCGAATACAACCGCGGACGAACGGCCAGTTGGCAGCACCGGTGAAACGGGTCATAGGCATTTCTTCGATCGCGATGGTACCGTCCGGCCGGCGGACAGCCATCGCTTTTTTTTCCGGACCAATCATCATCAGCCCTTCAATCAGGGCCTGTCCGCCTATTGTCGTTTTGCGGCGACAGGCCAGGGCTTCTAGATCCCGGTTTTCGCTGGTTGTTTTTTTCATTTAGTTATCCTCATATGCAAAAAGGAGGTCTGACCAAACCAAACCTCCTCCTGACACTGTTATTTCTGTTCCATGCGCTTCTTGAATTTATCGACCCGTCCGCCCGTATCGATCAGCTTTTGCCGACCGGTAAAAAACGGATGACACTTCGAACAGATATCCACGTTGAGGTTCGCCTTAACAGAACCTGTTTCAAAAGTCTCGCCACAAGCGCACTTAACCGCAGCCTTGACATATTTGGGATGGATGCCTTCCTTCATTTGCTTTCACCTCTCTAAAGATGCGGCGCGTATCCTCGCCGAACGCCACGATACGTATGCCGCACCAGATTCAGACATTGCGAAGTCGATTCTATTACACTTTGTCGAAATTGTCAATCATCATCTCCGCCGCCGCCGGGATTACTGTGCCGCCGGTAGTTGCTGCCGTAGCCGGCACTGTTGTAGGATCCACCGGCGCTGTTATAGCCGCCGTTCGTGCCGGTGCCGGCAGACTGGCTGCCCGGCCTCGTTCCGCGCATGGCTTCAAAGACATTTTTGTCGTTGAATGAGACATTGACAGATGAGATAAAGTGCTCATTGTTTTTGGTTTTAAGCAGCAAGTTGATGATGGCCTCTGTCACAGCTGCCGTATCCAGTTGGCCGAAGGCCTTGCGGATTGTCCAGACGGCATCGAGCTCACGGTTGTTCATCAGCAGCTCTTCACGACGTGTTCCTGATTTATTGATATCAATAGCCGGAAAAATACGTTTTTCCGAGAGTTTCCTGTCAAGATAAACTTCCATGTTGCCGGTGCCCTTGAATTCCTCAAAGATAACTTCATCCATACGTGATCCGGTCTCGATCAAGGATGTCGCGATAATGGTCAGACTGCCTCCGTTTTCAATATTGCGGGCAGCGCCGAAGAACCGCTTAGGTCCATAAAGAGCGCCGGGATCAAGACCGCCCGACAATGTCCTTCCAGTCGGATTGATGGTCAGGTTGTACGCCCTGGCCAGTCGGGTCATGCTGTCCAGAAGGATCATGACATCCTGCTTCAGCTCAACCAGGCGCATGGCCCGTTCCAGAACAAGTTCGACTACTTTAGTATGGTTCTCCGGCGTCTTGTCAAATGTCGAATAGACAACTTCGCCGTTGATTGATCGCTGCATATCCGTCACTTCTTCCGGACGTTCATCGATCAGAAGGACAATCAACTTGGTATCGGGGTTATTGATACTGACCGCATTGGCTATTTTCTGCAAGAGGATCGTTTTGCCGGCTTTAGGCGGCGATACAATCATGCCGCGCTGGCCTTTGCCGATAGGTGCGACAAGGTCAATGATGCGGGTTGACAGCTCATTGCGTACTGTTTCCAGAATAAAACGTTCATCCGGATAGATCGGCGTCAGTCGGTCAAAATGCGGTCTGCGGATCATCTTCTCTGGCGGCATGCCATTTACATCCTTAATGTAGAGCAGTGCCTGGTAGCGATCGTTCTCGCGCTGAAGTCTGACAGGACCGGTTACGAAATCCCCAGGTCGCAGACCAAACCGACGGATATATTGCGGCGGCACATAGATGTCCTTGTTTCCCTGCAGATAGTTGTCTTTACGTAAAAAACCATAACCATCCGGCATGATTTCAAGCACACCACCCTGGACCTCGCCAGAATCGATGACCGGCTTTTTCTCTTTTACGCCCTCAGATGCCGGAATTGCCGTCGTGTCCGGCTTATCCTCCTGGTCAACTCCAGATTCTTTACCGGTATCTGCCTCAGGCAGTCGAACATCTGTACCTGCTTTCTGGTCTGTTCCGGTTTGCACCGCAACGTGTTCCGGTGCTTCAGGCGATTCGGCCTGACCGTCATTTTCACTTATGTCCGTTTGAACATCAATGGGTCGTATTTGTCGCGTCGATATCCTTGATCGTGGAATTCTGGTCATGGACCCGGAAAAATCAGAATGCGGACGCTTGCCGGGATAATTTGTTGTTGTTGGTTTTTTATTGTCTGCCGGTTCATCTCTTTCAGTAGCTGCTTCGGTTGCTTCCGGTGATGATTCTTCAATAGCCTCGGGTGCAGCTGGCAACACGGCCGGCTGATCAGGTTCTGACTGCAAATGGCTGGAAACAGCAGGTTCGTTCTCTTGTTCTGCCTGTAAGCCGGCAGATTCAGCTGTGCTCATTCTATCTGTATCAGCCGCTGCAACTTTTTTTCTCGGTCTGCCTGGACCTTTACGCTTCCTGGCAGTTGTTTTCGTCTTAGTCGCAGCGACTTCTGGTTTTTCTTCAGCTGCCGTTTCGGAGGATTGTTCTGTAACTGGATCGATCTGCCGGCTAACGAGCGATTCGATCGGTAATGGTTGCCCGGTTTCTTCTGCTGTCTTCTTGCGACGCCGCGCTGACTTCTTCACACTATCTGAAGCTTGTATACTGGTTGCTTCTACTGCAGAAGACTCCGTTGTCTGCACTGCCAAAGATGTTTTATCGACTGTTTCGGCAGCTTTGCGCGGCCTTCCGGCAGTCCGTCTTTTTCTGACCGTTACTGCAGTTTCCGGCTGTTTAGTCGTTCCGTCGTTTTGATTTTCTGCGGACGGGTCACTTTTCTTGCGTCGGCTTGCCGCTGTCCTTGTCTTCTTCACAACAGGAATAGCCGTCTCCGCTTCGTCTACCGGTTGATCAGCCGGTGCATCTGATATATCCGGCGGCGACGCGGACGGTTCGTCAGCGATCCCGGTTACCGGCTGTGCTGCCTCAACCTTGGCATTTTCCTGCTCGAGAAACCTGGCGAGTTTAAGCCTGGTCATACTCTGAGCTTGTTCTGCCGTCAGCAAACCCGCGATCTGGGCAATGGCAACCAGATCTTCCTTGCTTTTTCCGGCGATCTTGAAAGAAGGCATGATATCACCTCATATTGACTGCCGTATGGGCAGTTCGAAACGTTGGATTGACAGACTATCCAGGGTCACACGAACAATTAGATCCAAGTGGTCTGACGAAAATCAGACAAAACGACGTGTGGTAGACAGAATTTGTCATCAGGAATTAACTTAATTATAAAACCTGGAAAAAATGGCGTCAAGCCAATGAAGTCCCAAATGTGGATAATTTAGCAAATTACTACAGATCAGCAGTGATGGTCCGGTTCATTTGGGCACAAAGGCAAAACCAGTTGTCACACAACCGGTTTTCAAGGCTGAATTGATTGAATAAAAGTGAAATCTGATCAGCTGTCACTGAGGGCGGCAAACTTGTCCATCATACCAAGTGCCTTCCCTGTACCGATTGCGACACAGGAAATTGCATCATCTGCGACAACGACATCGATACCGACTTTGGCTGCCAGCATTCTGTCAAGTCCGTAAAGCAATGCGCCGCCACCTGTCAGCACGATGCCGCGCTGGCTGATATCGGCCATCAGCTCAGGTGGTGTCCGCTCAAGCACTGAATGAACGGCCTCAAAAATCTGGGCGACCGGTTCTTCCAGAGCTTCAAGCATTTCGGTTGATGTTACGGTAATGGTGGCAGGCAGTCCGGTGATCAGATTGCGGCCGCGCACCTCCATCGTCAGCTCTTCATCGCGCGGATAGGCACAACCGATGTTGATTTTGAGTTCTTCCGCTGTCCGTTCGCCGATCAGGATGTTGTGTTTGCGTCGGACATGCTTGACAATAGCCTCATCAAACCGGTCACCGGCCACTTTCAATGAATAGTCGACAACAGGCTGGCACAAGGAAATGACAGCAATGTCGCAGGTGCCGCCACCGATATCCACAATCATGCTGCCGCACGCCTTGGTGATATCAATACCAGCGCCGATTGCCGCAGCTATCGGTTCGCGGATCAAAAAAACATCTTTGGCGCCGGCATGTTTACAGGCGTCTTCAACGGCCTTTTGTTCGACAGGTGTGATGACGCTGGGAACACAAACAACAATGGTCGGTTTAAAATAACGTGCAAGCACGCCCTTGCAGACGCGCCCGATGAATGCCTTGAGCATGACCTCAGTCACTTTAAAGTCAGAGATGACACCATCGCGCAACGGCCTGATGGCATCAACAATACCCGGTGTTCTGCCAAGCATCAGGCTGGCGCTTTCGCCAACGGCCAGCACTTTGCCGGTTTTTGAATTAATGGCAACAACAGACGGTTCGCGCAAAACGACACCGCGGCCGCGTACATAAATTAAAACAGACGCTGTCCCCAGGTCAATGCCAATATCCATGCCTAAGCCCATATGTAAACCTCTTTCATACTATGATATCAGCTTGATTCGCCGTATAAGGGCCTATTGCCCGAGTAATCACAGCAAACCCGGCTCATAAGTTCTTTGAGAACACTGCGTTTCAATGATACAATAGGATCAAAAGATAATCAACTAAAGTATCTCAAGAGGTTACTGGCTCTCTTTCCCGAAGGATTGACAAAAAGGGTCAATCCGGGAGGGAACGCCATAGAGCCAGTTAGCTTTTGAGGTATAAAGTATCTCAAGAGGTTAGGGCATGTTAAAAGATAACTTGCTCTTGAGTTGAAGGGACCGGTGCATGCTCAAGCTTATCGCCTTTCTTCTGATGCTGATAGACCATATTGGTTTTTATTTCGCCGGCAGTCTTCCTGCCGAGCTTGTTATGCTGATGCGCGCGGTAGGCCGGCTGGCCTTCCCGATTTTTGCCTGGATGGTGGCCCGCGGATATGGACGCACACATAATCAGTTTGTCTATTTCATGCGTATGAGCATTTTTGCCGTCATTTCTGAAGTAATTATCAGAAGTGGCCATTCCCTGATCGGCCTGTCGATGAACTGGACCAATGTACTGGTCACCTTTGCGCTGGCCATTGTCGTCTTGTCGGGTTATCAACTGGCCACACATTCTTTTCTCGACATGATCGCCAGCCTCCGCCCGATCCCGCCAACAAACAACACCGTACCGACACCGCCGCGCTTCGATGTCCGCATTAATCTGGGCGGCATTGAACTGGATCCACGCATTGGCTTGCCTCTCGGTGTCCTGATGATCTTGCTGGCTTCCGGCGCTGCTGTCTGGCTCAAACCGGACTATGGATTGTATGGTATCGCGACTGTTTTGCTTTTCTACATCATCCAAGACCGCGTCGATGAAAAATACCAGTTGAAATGGTCGGTCCAGCTCTTCATTTTGCTGAACGCGCTTTTTGTACCGATCCGGATATTTTTGATGCACTGGCCGCTTGACTGGTCGATACTGCAGTGCCTGTCTGTCCTTGCCATCCCTCTGTGTTACCTGTATGACAAAGACCGCCGGCCATCTCCTGCGTTTAAGTACTTTTTCTATCTGTTCTACCCACTACACATGTTTCTGCTCAGTCTCCTCCGTTATCTGCTCTGATCAGAGTGATTTTTCCTGCGGCAGTGAAAAGCGGATCAGAATCTGATAAAATGTTTCAAATACACCAAAGTCCTGTAAAGTGAGGTTATCAACATGGCGTACTCAGTGGAAATCGATCGTAAGTGGCAGAAAATCTGGGAAGATAATGGATTGAATCAATTCAATCAGGACAATATAGATCGCAAACTTTACGTTCTGGAAATGTTTTCCTACCCTTCCGGAGCCAACCTTCACGTCGGCCACTGGTACAACTACTCCCTCTCTGACTCTTGGGCACGCATGAATCGCATGCAGGGCTACGAAGTTTTCCAGCCGATGGGGTTTGATGCATTTGGTCTGCCGGCAGAAAACTTCGCCATCAAGACGGGTATTCACCCGCAGGATAGCACTCTTTCAAATATCAAGACGATGAAGAAGCAGTTGCGTGAGATGGGCGGCATGTTCGATTGGAACTACGAGCTGGCAACCTGCCAGCCGGAGTACTATCGCTGGAACCAGTGGCTTTTCCTTCAGCTCTACCGCCATGGTCTGGCCTATCGCAAAAATGCGCCGGTCAACTGGTGTCCTCGCTGCAATACAGTGCTGGCCAATGAACAGGTTATTGATGGCACTTGTGAGCGCTGTGAAACTGAAGTGATGCGCAAGAATCTGACCCAGTGGTTTTTCCGCATTACGGCCTATGCCCAGGAATTGCTGGACAGCCTGCCGCAGCTGGATTGGCCTGACAAAACCAAAAAAATCCAGACAAACTGGATCGGCCGTTCCGAAGGTGCAGAACTTTCATTTACAGTCGAAAAAGACGGCAGTCCACTCATGGAACCAGATGGTCAGCCGCTCAAGCTCTCCGTTTTCACGACGCGGACCGACACCCTGATGGGTGTCACCTATGTCGTTGTGGCGCCGGAAAGTGAGCTTTGCGACAGATTGACGATTCAGTCCTGCCGGCAGTCTGTCGATGCATATCGTGAACTGACCAGCAAAGTGTCGGAAATCGAACGGTTATCGACCGTGCGCGAAAAAACCGGTGTTTTTACCGGTTCATACGCAATTCATCCGATCAGCGGTGAAAAAGTGCCGATATGGACAGCCGATTATGTTCTGTCCGGATATGGCACTGGCGTGGTCATGGCCGTACCCGGTCATGACGAACGCGACTTTGCGTTTGCCACCCGCTTCAGCTTGCCGATCAAGCGGGTGATTCGTTCAGCAGACGGATCTGCAGACGAACTACCCTATGTTGATAAAGGCATCCTGACTGACAGCGGGCCATTCAGCGATCTAACCTCGGACGACGCCACAACAGCCATCCTGGCCGAGCTTGGCCCCAAAGGCATGGGCGAACTGAAAATCAACTACAGGCTGCGCGACTGGCTGGTTTCGCGCCAGCGTTACTGGGGGACCCCGATCCCCATTGTTTATTGCGATCATTGCGGTGTTGTGCCTGTCCCTGAAGATCAACTGCCGGTTGAACTGCCCTATGATGTGGCCTTTACACCCGACGGCGAGTCACCACTCAGGAAAAGCGACCAATTCATGGAGACGACCTGTCCGGTCTGCCATAAACCTGCCCGGCGTGATCCGGATACCCTGGATACTTTCGTCTGCTCGAGCTGGTACCAGTTCCGTTACGTCGATAATAAAAACGACCAGGAGCCCTTCAACCGCGACAAAGTTAACCGGATGTGCCCTGTCGATAAATACATTGGCGGCGCCGAGCATGCCGCCATGCATTTGCTGTACGCCCGCTTCGTAACGAAAGCATTGCGAGACATGGGTTATCTCGATTTCGACGAGCCGTTTTTGTCGCTGGTTCACCAGGGCACCATTCTCGGAGCAGATGGTCAGAAGATGTCAAAGTCAAGGGGCAACACCATTTCCCCCGATGACTATATTCTGCGCCACGGCTCCGACGTGTTTCGCATGTACCTGGGTTTCGGTTTTGCCTATACAGAAGGCGGACCCTGGAATGACGATGGCGTTAAAGCGATTGCCAAATTCATCTCACGGGTTGAACGCCTGATTGACGATATCAGCGAAAAACCTGTCTCTGCTTCGTGGAAACCGGATCAGGCGGCACGTGACCTGCAATATGTCCGTCACTACACAATCAAGGCTGTCACGCAGGACGCAGGACGCTTCCAGTTCAACACGTCAATCGCCCGCATGATGGAATTGCAGAACGCCCTGAACCAATATCAGGCCGACTCGTCTTGCTGCCAGCCAGCCCTGCTGCGTGAAGCGGCAGAAGATCTGATCCTGTTGATGGCGCCTTTCGCACCTCATTTTTGTGAAGAACAATGGGAAAAACTTGGCCACACCACCTCAATCTTCAACAGCACCTGGCCAAAATCAGATCCTCAAGCTTTAATACGCGCAACAGTCGAGATCGCAGTTCAGGTAAATGGAACCATCAAGTATCGACTGGACATACCGACCAATAGTGATCGGGCCCAGGTAGAAAGCATCATTATGGCC
The DNA here is from genome assembly GCA_033549405.1 of Bacillota bacterium. GTDB lineage: Bacteria > Bacillota > Clostridia > Saccharofermentanales > UBA5734 > JAAYBY01. The sequence continues at coordinate 22,779 of JAWSUP010000003.1, forward strand.
GAGCCGCGGACACAGCAGGCTGTTGGAGACAAGTCGATCGTCAAGTATATATATGTGCCCAATCGCCTTGTCAACCTTGTGATCAGATAAAAAAAGATGGATAAAGGCCTGTTGTATTTCTTTGCCATAACGGCCGGTCTGATCATCGGCCTGGTCATCTGTCGCCGCTGGCGGCCTTTGCTGGCAGAACGCTGGCGGGGATTGTTTCTGATTGTTCCGGCCATCGTCATCTCCGCGCTGCCTTTCATAATCTGGCAATTGCGCCCGGAATGGATCTGGTCTGACGACCGCAGTTACCTGATGAGTCTCATCTTACTGCGGTCCCTTGTCTGGATATTGATCCTTCTGCTCAACCTGCTGCCGGTTCGCTGGTTTCCCAGACAAAATGGATGTGGCCTGACAGTTCTGCAAAAAATCTTCTTGCTGCCTGTCATAGCCGGACTGACCGGAGAGGCGATTGTCCTTCTGTTCAACAACGGCATCTGGCCTGTCTCCGACTCACTCTTGACACAGTCGGTCGGGCCCGCCGTCGCTGCCGGTATCCGCAACAATGCTTACCTCTTTCTTCGGGTTATCGACCAGTCGACCCGCCTGCCCTGGCTGGGTCAGATCTGGTCTTGCCCCCGGCTCTGCCTCATGAATCTGGCTGTACTACCGACCATCAGCCCCGCAGAGGTGACAACAGCGATCGGTTTATTCGGTATCGGTCTCAGCCAGTATTTTGCTCCGGATTGCCCTGTCAGCCGGCGCAAAAAGCCCCTTGGCAAAAGCAGATCCAGAAAAATCAAATGCAGAGAATTTACTTTGAAAGGCAAATAATCGTGTTTTCATGAGAACGGTTGTGATAAAATACACAGAAGCATTGTGCAATATGGCTGGTATCCAGCCACTCATAAGGGGGCAGTTATATGGGCAGGGGGAAATTTTTCAGTAGATCAGACGGAACTTATCTTAAGAAAATTGATCCGTTTATGCGTTTTTTTCCATATATTATGAAAGGGCGCAACGAATCTGCGATCTATTTCCGCCAGCAGATTGATATCACTGAACTCAAAGCCTGGCTTAACGAAAGGAACCGAGCTGCAGCTGCATCCGGGGAAGGTGTCAAGTCAACATTGTTTCACGCCGTGCTGGCAGCCCTGGTGAAGATTGTCAACGAACGTCCGCAGATCAATCGCTTCGTCATCGGCCGCCGGGTCTATCAGCGCCATGAATTGATCTGTGCTTTTGTCATTAAGCGCGAGTTTAAAGATGACAGCAACGAAGAAATAGCTGTTATGAAATTTTCACCTGACGAAACTTTAACATCGATCTCGCAACGCATCCAGGACGAAGTCAAAAGTGTCAGGCAAAAAGCTAAAGAGGACGAGCTAACGCGACACGGCATTGTCAACTGGTTTAATTATCTGATGAATAGCCCACGAATTCTGTTGCGCGGTCTGGTCCGATTTCTGGCCTGGCTGGACTATCATGGCTGGCTGCCCCGGTTTGTCATCGAACTCGACCCCATGCACAGCAGCGTGTTTGTCTCAAATCTTGGCAGCCTGGGGATCGACGCACCGTTCCACCATTTGTATGAATGGGGCACAACATCCATTTTCATGACCATTGGCGTTGCTGAAAAAGTTCCAGCTGTCGCATCTGACGGGTCAATTGCGGTTCGTGATGTCGTCAACATCGCTTTTACCATCGATGAGCGCATCAGCGACGGTTATTATTTTGCCCGCTCGATGAAGCGTTTCCGCTATTTTCTGGAAAAGCCCGAAGAGTTGGAAAAGGCGGCCAAAATTCCTGACAAATAAGTCAGATCATGGGTCGAAAGCTGAGGTTTATTTCCAGATAATTATTGATTGGTTCACTTTTTGTAACTTATAACGTTGTCCGAAGGCGTGTTCTGCGTTACAATAGTCAGAAGAAATAAACAGATCTCACGATCTGCCAGGAGGAATACACATGGTCATTACAAAAGATATGATTATCGGCGAAGTATTAAATATTGACAGGGGAACCATACCGATTTTTTTCCGCAATGGCCTGCATTGCCTTGGCTGTGCCATGGCATCAGGTGAAACCATTGAAGAAGCTTGTGCGGTACACGGTCTTGACTGCGACTTGCTGCTTGATGAACTGAACAGTTTTTTTGAAGTCAAAGATTTGCCTCAGGCTGACGTTTGACCAATATCAGCTTGGGTTTTCCCGGTTGAAGATCTGCGGGCGTCCCATGGCGCTCGCTTTTTTTATCAGTGACCGCTGTGGTGGTGCCTTCTTTGTGACTCTTTGATCCGACGTGCATGTTTTTTAGTCATCTTCTGATCTTTTTTTAGATCGGCAACCTGCACCTCAGTTGATTGATTGCGTCTAATGGCTGTCAGAACAAAGTAACCGCCAACAGGTTTGACCATCACTCCGCCAAACAGGCTGGCCAGCTTATTGCGGTACCAATCCAGTCGCTTCACGACCAGGCATAGCCTTCCGTTTGTCTCCAGCTGCCGATAACTTTGTTCGATCAGGCGACGCGCGACAGAGAAATCCGTGTGATAGGGCGGATTGCACAGGATAAGCGAAAAGGTCAGGCCGAGAGCTGCCGCGGGACCGTCACCCAGGACAATGGTGACATCGCCGCAGTCATTCTGTTCGGCATTGTGACGGGCAGCTGCCACAGCGACGGGATCAATGTCGACCATCACGACAGACCGTGCGCCAAGCTTTTTGGCAACAGCCAGGCCGATCAACCCATATCCGCAACCAAGATCAAGCACGCGGTCCTCAGGCATCAGTTCTATTTGTTGCAGCAAAGCCATTGTTCCGGCATCCGGCCCGCGTGGTGAAAAAAGGGCCGGATATGTCGTCAGACTGAGACGATGCTGCCAGATTTCCACTTCGAATTGCACGGATAATCGCACGACCTTTCGCAAAGGATGTTGAAATTATACCATACGCACTTATTGTGTTTGATCAGAACATCATTGTAAAATGATCTTATGGACTGTGTTGCGATAAATTGACGGGAGATAGCTCTGTGAACAAACCATCCTGGTCCGGTCCGGTGGCAATCCTGGCTGCCGCGCTACTTTGGAGCACCGCCGGTCTTCTGATCAAATATATCCCCTAGCATCCGATGGCGATTGCATCAAGCCGCAGCCTTTTAGCGGCTATTGTGTTTATTTTCTATTTTCGCAGGCGCATCTGGGTGAGGATCAACTGGATAACCTGGCTGTCTGGTCTGGCACTTGTCCTGACCCAGTCATTTTTCGTGATCGCCAACAAACTGACTACGGCGACCAATGCCATCATGCTGCAGTACACCACCCCGATCTTCATTGTGATCATCGGTGCCATGTTTTTCAAAATCAAGCCGGCGCGCAAAGAAGTTATCGTCATGATCTGGGCATTGGCTGGAATCGTTCTCTTCTTTTTTGACAACCTGAGTCTTGGCAACCAGTTGGGAAATGCGCTTGCGGTCTTCACCGGCCTGACATTTGCCGGAGTTTTCGTGCTTAACAGCCGACCTGAATGTAATGTTCCGACAGCTCTCTTCATTGGACAGGCCGGCACCTTTCTGATCGGTCTGCCATTTCTGTTGTTTCTGGACCGTTCTGAAATGACAGTCCTGCCGATCCTGTCGATCTTCCTGTTAGGACTATTTCAGCTTGGTTTGTCCTATATCCTGTTTCAATACGGCATTCGCCTGACCCGACCGCTCAAAGCCAGCCTGCTCTCGATGATCGAGCCCATTATGAACCCGGTCTGGGTCTTCCTGCTTCTGCGCGAGAAACCAGGCCCACCGGCACTTCTGGGCGCCTGTGTTGTCATCTCAGCGATCCTGTACCTGAATATAGGCAAGATGAAACAGGTCGGCACTGTTCTCCCGACAGCAAAAACACCCGAAATCTGAACGATTGAACAAATTCGTTCAGTTTACGTCAAAAGTACATGAGAGCAATCACCGGACTCTTATTCATGTCCAATGTCAGGAGGATTCGATCATGAGAAAAAGATTTATCTATTTATTGACCGGCCTGGTTTGCATCGGCCTCATACTATCAGGCTGTTCATTCTCGCTGTCGATAGGCAAAGACCCGACAACAGTCACCGCAAACGGCAAAAATGTCGACCTGATGGCAGATGTCAAAGCGCAGCCCTGGTCTGAAGCACCCAAGATACCGGATCTGGCATGGCTAAAGGGCATCAGCCGGTTTTCCGCCCAACTATTGCAGGAATCAATAAAAAACAGCGGCAATGTTATGATATCACCCGCATCTGTCTTTCTGGCCCTGGCTATGACGGTCAACGGGGCAGACAGCACAACCAAGGATGCCATGCTGTCTGTTCTGGCCGATCAGAACATAACCGTCGACCAGATCAATCAGATCAGTCGCGACTGGATGGCGCTTCTGGTAAAATCTGAACCCAAAACCCAGGTATCTGTTGCCAATTCAATCTGGTTCAGGGACGGGTTTGTGCCATACAAGCCATTCTTACAGAGTAATGCCGATTTTTTCAAGGCCGGCGCCAGGCAACTTGATTTTGCAGATGAGAAGGCGCCCGATATCATCAATGCCTGGGTCAAGGATGAAACCAATGATCTGATCGAAAAGATCGTCGAAAAGATCAGCCCGAGCACGGTCATGTACCTGATCAATGCCATTTATTTCAAAGCTGACTGGATGACGCCTTTCGAAAAAAATGAAACCCGTGAACAGGAATTCAATACGCCTGCCGGAGTTGTTAAAGTCGATTTCATGCATCGGACTGGTCCTATGCAGTATTTCGTCGGTCAGCAAGTCAGCGGCGTTGCCCTTCCCTACCACAATGAGCAGTTTGCCTATTTCGCCATTTTGCCAGATGAGAGCATTGATCCGCGCACTTGGCTGAACAGCCAGGAACCCGCAGATCTTTTTGCAACCATCTCTGCCATGATGGCCCAGAAGGCCAACACGTCCATCATGCTGGCGCTGCCTCGTTATGAAGTCAGTTTCGAAGACAGTCTCATCAATGAGCTGGAGACAATGGGCATGGGCATCGCTTTTAACGGATCCAGGGCTGATTTTTCACGACTGAACGAGTCGCGTACAAAAGGTTTGTTTATCAGTGAAGTCAAACACAAGACCGTCATTCGCGTCGATGAAAAAGGGACAGAAGCGGCAGCCGTCACATCTGTAGCCATCGACGAAAGCGCGAACTGGGCCGACATCGAGCTCAATTTTGACCGGCCGTTCATCTATGGCATCATGGATCTGAAAACGAATCTGCCCCTGTTCGTCGGGATTCTTGAAGATCCGACAGGCGATTAAGCAGCTTCATACAGCCACTAAGGCCTACAGAGGCTGCAGGGCGAATAACCGGCATCCAGGGCTTCTGATCTGGATTTAAAAGCGATCCTGTTCTTTGGATCCGGCAAAACGTGGCATGTCGGCAGGTGCAGTTTCATATTGCCGATATTCCCGATATACCGATCCTCATGAATGATGTCGACTTCTTCCTCTGCAGCTTTTTTCCTGCACTGCGAAAGTGCCAGAATAACCAACCCGGCTGAGATACCGCAGATGGCCAGTAATGAACCCATGAATTTATTACGCATCTTCTCTTCCCTCATACATATGAATTGCTTTACAATAATAAAGCAGGCAGATACGGTTGCGTCCAAATCCTGGTCGGATCCTGGGATCTTTTCCCTGCTGTCATCATATCATGCCTGATCGGCCGATACAAACCAGCTAATAACGTAATAACGTTCAATTCAACGGACCGGCTTATAGCCGCGTTGTGGCTTGGCCTTCCTTGGCCTTCGTTCCCGCAGTTAACCTTGTAGATTGTGGAAGACAATGGTACGATCATGGTGCGGGTGTTTGCGCAGGTTTAGGGAATGAAGTCATAATTTGCAGGATTTGCCCTGCCCGATTGATCAGAGAGGGCTACAGGATGAAACACGCGGAAGACATTTTTGGCCAGTTTTTCGACAGGATTATGGAAGAGGAGAAAAACATGCAGACGGCAAACCTGATGGTTGTCGGAAAAACCGGTGTAGGCAAAAGTACCCTGATCAACAGCGTTTTCCGGGAGGACATCGCTGATACGGGTATCGGCACGCCGGTAACCCAGCATCTGCGGCGAATCACCAAAAGCGGCGTTCCTCTGACAATCTACGATACAAAAGGCCTTGAGCTGGATAAAGAGATTCAGCAGGCTATCGAAAAAGAGATTCTGAGCGAAATCGACCGGCTGAACAGATTAAATGACAAGGATAACTTCATTCACATGATCTGGTACTGCATCAACAGTGCATCCAGACGGATTGAGGAATTCGAAATCGAGTGGATTCGGACGTTTTCTGAGAAAATTCCTGTCATTGTCGTGCTGACACAATCGTTTGGCAAAGACTATAAAACTCTGGAAAAGTTTATCCAGGATTTGAACCTGCCGGTAAAGGGTGTGCGGTCGGTTTTGGCGCGCGATCTGGAGATCAGCGATGAATTTGTCCTGCCGGCCTTCGGCCTGATGGAACTGGTCGATATGACCTTCGATTGTCTGCCGGATGCGGTTCATGCTGCGTTCATCAACGCACAAAAAGTCAACATCGAAAGGAAACTCGAGTCCGCCAACAGGGCGATCCTTCCTTTTGTCACGGCTGCTTTTGCAGAGGGGTTCAATCCGCTCCTCTTTGCAGATGCTGCACTGCTGGTGCCAACCCAGTTGGGCATGCTCGCCAGACTGACGGTTTTGTTTGGTATTCCGATCAACAAATCTTTCTTAACGGCTCTTTTGTCAGGTGTTCTGGGTACTGGCGGCGCCACAGCGATCGGTCGAACCATTGTCGCCAACATTTTCAAGTTTGTGCCCGGCGTCGGAACACTGGCCGGCGGCGCTATCAGCGGGACAACCGCCGCCATCATTACGGCTGCCCTTGGTTTGTCCTACAACCAGGTCATGGTTACTGCTGCCCGGAAAATATATGCGGGTAAGGTCGTCACCGAAAAAGAGATGATCGAACTGATGAAGCAATCGTTTGGCGACCAGCTGAAAAAGGGCAAGAATATACTGAAAGATGATTGACTCGCTTACACGCATGAGATCAAGGGTCGGAAGGCTGCAATATCAATATCTTAAATTAGGAAATCGGGTAGGGCCCCTGCCGTTAATCAGTCGGGGGACCTTCCACACCACCATGCATACCGTTCGGTACGTTGCGGTTCCAAAACTTTACACATTCCTTTACAGAAAACAACCAGCTAAAGTCAGATATCCTGCTTTCTTCAACAGCTCGTTTGGGATAGCTCTTGTAAGAATCCAGCTCCCGGCAACATGCCAGTAGCCGAGTCTCGAATTAGCCCATTCCTATGCTTTTTGCTCCGTTATTTATGCATTCTTTAGGTTCGCGTCTTGACCGCAAGCGCAACCTTCTGGTCAAGATGCTGGACCGGATCTTCTTGAACCCAGCAGCTAAGATCAAAAACGTCCCGGCACCGGCTGAAGCGAAGCAGTCCAATTCGGGGGTGGCTCAATTCAAACGGCTGCGCGATGAGCGGCTGGCTCGAGAGCAGAGCAACCAGATGGAAGATCTGCTGCGGCGCGGGCGGCCTGAATGATAACGAGGGGATCTGTACCAGAGCGGTATGGATCCCCTGCTCTGGTTTCTCGAAACATTTTATTAATATACTTACTATATAAAAAACAATGTAATTTAGACAATTATTTAAGTATTACATCCCAAAATGCAGTATACTAATATCAGATTTGATTTTTTTCAGGGGGGGTACCAAACATGAAGCGGCTTCTTTTCATATTATGTCTTATTGCTTTGCTTTCAATGACAACATCATGTTTTATGCCTATTAATACAAACAGCGGCGCAACGGTTAATAACGATAAAAGTTCCGGCGTAACAACCAAAACCGAATCAAATTCAAACCAGACAACATCTACAAATAAGGTTACGACCACTAATACAACCTCAAAGCAAGAATCTGAGGCAAGCGTTGAAGAACAAATACTTATTGATCAGGATGGTATTGTAATAAAACTAAAATCACTTTCATCTGACCCCTTTTGGGGACCTTCGTTAAAGTTGCTTATTGAGAACAACCGGAAGAACTCTGTTATGATACAAACTCGAAACTCGACTGTAAATGGTGTTATGATGGAAGCAATGTTTTCGTGCGATATTGCTCCAAATAAAAAGGCGAATGAAGAGATTGTGTTTATGTCATCTGATCTTGAGGTTGCAAATATTGAGGTAATTAGGGAGATCGAGTTTTATTTTACGGTTTCTGATGCAAGTTCTTGGGAAGACATATTTGACTCTGATACTATTTATATTAAAACATCAGCGTTTGATACACATGTTCAAACATATGATGACAGTGGTTTTATTGCTCTTGATCAGCGTGATATCAAGTTAGTAATAAAACGATTGGATAGTGAAGATAGTTTTTGGGGTGCTGAGATTTATGTGTATCTAGAAAACAATAGCAAGCAAAACATTACTGTACAAATTGAAGACTGCTCAATTAACGGATTCATGATCGATCCAATGTTTTCGTGCGATGTTTTGGCTGGGAAGAAAGCCTTTGACACTATAACATTAATGGAATCTGATTTAGAAGAAAACGAAATCGAAAGCATCGATGAGATCGAATTATATTTTAATGTTTTTAACGCTGACACATGGGATGATATTTTCCAATCTGATATTGTTAAAATATCATTCAGCGAATAGGAGACATAATTATTATGTATTGCTCTAATTGCGGAACGAAATTTGAAGGTAAATTTTGTCCTGAATGTGGAACTCCAGCGGTGACTCAATCTTCAGGTTCACAGGATGTTATTTACCAGCAACCTGCCCAACAGCAAATAAATCACCAACAGCCAATTCCGCTTCAACCCCTATACCTATCAATAAATCAAAACATTGTGCCGACAGCGCCACCAAAGCAAACAGGTATTAGTGTAACTAAAACAATAATTGGTATTATTTGCCTGATTATTTTTATTATAATTTTCTTGCAGTCTTGTGCCGTCGGGTGTGTTAATCTATTTGAAGAAAACACAGAAGATACAACTGCTGGTGTTGGTTTATTTGTCGCATTTTTCTATCTTGTTATTGGAATTGTGTCTACAGCTGGGCGGAGCAACCGCGGAGCGTCTTTGGCAGTTTCTATTATCAGTGCTATTACAGCTATTATTGGATTCAGTACATCGGGAACCTACGTTGATTTAATTGTATGGTCAAGCCTTTCAGTAATACTGGCAGTATTATACTTAATCTTTTTCATATTTCAGAAATCAGCCAACAGATAATCTACTCAACAAGGGAAATCTGTACCAAAGCGGTATGGATCCCCTGCTTTTGATTTACTGATATAATACTTAGCAACATGAGCCTAATTCATTAGGTGATAGTATAGATAAGGATTGATTAGGATATGCCTATGCGCTATACTGATTG
>JAWSUP010000004.1:0-28760 GCA_033549405.1 Bacillota bacterium
TATCCGCTACTTTGCCGCCATCGCCAAAAAACATACCGGCGGTACGAAGCTGGTCGGCGCCTTTACCGGTTACATCCACGGCATGCCGCTGCCCGGTGTCGTGAAGTCCAGTTACAATGAATTCCCCACCATTTTGCGTGATCACAATATAGACTGCATCTTCTGTCCAGCTTCGTATCGTTTCCGCAAGCTGCACGATACCAGCGCTTTTCGCGTGCCCATCGACAGTTACGCGCTTTACAACAAGCTGTATTTCCACGAAATCGATTCGACGACCCACCTGACACACGACCATCCGGTCGCCGGGCTGCACAGCAAAAACGATGGCCCATTCAATGGCCTGCGCGATACGGCCGCTTACTTCCGGCGCGAGGTCGGCATGACACTGGCCAAAGGGCAGGGATACTGGTGGTTCGACATGTTTACCGGCTGGTATGACGACCCCGACACCATGGCCGAGCTGGACAACCTGCGGCGCCTGACTGAACTGCAACTGCAGCGCGGCAGACAGTCGGTCAGCGAATTCTGCATGATTACAGACCTTGAATCGAACTATTTCCTGGGAACAGAAAAACATTTCTTTGACAGCAGCACCTCCTATCCCATGACTGAAGCGCAGGCACCGGCGCTAAACAGTTGCGGAACGCCTTGGGACAGCTACCTGACCGATGACCTGCTGTCAGACGCATTCGACAGCAGTCGTTATAAACTCATCTATTTTCCCAACCTGTTCAAACCGACCGGGCCGGTCCTGGACAAGATCCGTCAGCTGCGCGCGGCCGGCATATCCCTTTTGTTCGCCCATGCGCCCGGTTATATCACAGATAACGGATTCTCAATGGAACAGATGCAGGTGCTGACCAGACTGAAGCTCACAAAGGCAGATGAGAGTTGCCGCACCAGCACGACACCTGACGGATTGAGCTGGGACATGCCGACGGCAGCTGCGCTCTTGCATTGCACAATCACCCAGAAGGGCAGGGCTTTGACGCGTTCTGCGCCGGCGTGCCGATTCCATCGGAGCTGCTTCGCAATCTGGCTGTTCGCGCCGGCTGCTTCCAGTACATCGACACCAATGATCCGGTATATGCCTGCAGCACCCTGATGACCGTCTTCTGCCACGAGCCGGGACCGCGCCAGTTGCGCTGGCCGCATCAGGTCACAATCCGGGAATATTTCAGCGGTGAAGCCTATGCCATCGGCCCTGAAGGCGTCAGCGTACCGTTTGCGCCAGACGAAACAAAGATCTTCCTGGTCGATAGCTAAGGGCTTGTTGATGCCATAACAGCTGGCAGCACAGGAAATTAGCTTAGCCGTTTATGAAAAGGAGGCCGAAGATGTACCAACTGCAAAATGATTATCTCTCCATCCGTTTCGACGGACAAGGACGTCTCACCTGGCTGGAGAACAGAAAATCCGGTCATGGCAATGTCATCGCGTCACCAGCTGCCGACAGCTTTAAGATGGTCTATCAGCAAGGTGAAAACTGGGAGAATGTCGTGTTCGGCAGCCGGCAGCAATATCAGGTGATCCAGTTCGATGACCGGATCGAATTCCGCCTGTCGTCTGTCAAGACGGTTGATCGCACCGTGGCGATCGCCATCACGCTCAGCGTCAGCCTGAAAGGCGAAGACCTTGTCTTCGACGCCCAGATCGACAACCAGACCGATGCGCTGGTCACTGACTTCTGTTATCCTCAGGTCGGTGTCCTGAAGACGCTGGCCGGTGGTCCGCCGGCGCTTCTGTGGCCGCGCCAGAGCGGCGAAATGATCAGGAATGTCGGCGAAATGCTCTCCGGCATAACTGAAGCGCGCGAAGAAGCCAATGCCCTGACTATGACATATCCGGGACCGGCCAGCATGCAATGGATGGCTTTGACTGATGGTGACCAGACTTTGTACCTCGGCGGACACGACGCGTTATTCCATGCGTCCGAACTGCGGGCAGCGGGCAGCGCCAAGGATCGCGGCGCGATCACCCTGATCTTCGACCGCTTCGCTTTTATCAAGAGCCATGAACAGTGGACGTGTCCAGAAACCGTGCTCAAGCTGTACACCGGGTCCTGGCAACACGGGGCAGACGATTACATCAACTGGGCCGGCACCTGGCGGCCTCACCATCAGAAGCCGCAATGGATCCGGGACATGCAGGGATACTTCCTGGTGATCAACAAGCAGCAGTATGGCGACGGGCTCTGGCCTTATGACACGCTACCGGAATTGTACCAGCTGGCAGCCTCCTATGGCTGCGACACACTTGGTCTGTTCGGCTGGTATGCGAGCGGACACGACAACCAGTATCCCGACCTCGAAGCCAGTGATTCTCTTGGCGGTGCGGACGCACTGCGCGCGAACATCAAGGCTGTCCAGGCGGCAGGCGGCCATGTGACGCTTTATTACCAGGGGCACCTGATCGACATTCTGTCCGATTATTACATAAGCGGCGGTCACCGCAATGAAGCCAAATCGCGCTGGGGCGTGCCCTACTACGAGCAGTACAACAAGTTTCACAACAGCGCCTACCTGAAGCACTTCACGCGCAAGACATTCTCGATTGCCTGCCCGTCCAGTCCGGAATGGCAGGAACTGATGCATAAGAAAGTGTCCTTCCTCGCTTCATTCGGGCCCGATGGTGTCCTCTATGACCAGATCGGCGGTGTGCCGCCTTATCCTTGTTTCGACGAAAGCCATCCGCATGTCCAGGATAAACCATCACTCTCAATGAGCCTGGGGCGGCGCAAGCTTCTGGACACGATCCAGAAAGGCACCAAAGAACAGAATCCCGAGTTCGGCCTGATTGTCGAACATATTACAGATCTATATTCTGCCTACATTGACTGCCTGCACGGCATCAACGCCCGCCCGGATAAGTCAGGGCTGCGCAGCGACTGTCTGCAGAATCCCGATCGTCCGGAAATCATCAATTTCCCGGAGATGTTCCGCTATTGTTTCTCCGATGTGATCATCACACTGCGCAATAAGTACCCCTATCTCACGCCTCAGGTCGCGAATTATGCCTTTACGTTTGGCTTCCGCTATGAGATGGAGTTGCGTTATCTGGCCGACCGCGAGCAGATCCGTGCCGATACCTGGCCCGAGTGGCGCCGTTATTCAGCGGCTGTGACAGCCCTTCGCCGCCGCTACTGGCCGATCCTCGGCTCCGGCGTTTTCCTGGATGAGCGACCCCTGGTGAATCGGAATACCGCTGTTATCGCCAAAGCCTATGCAAAAGAAAACGATTTGGCTATCGCAGTCTGGAACGACACCGCTTCACGCCAGATCCTGGATATTGAGGCGCCTGGTTACCGCTTCCGGGAATGGGCAACCATCGAAGGGACTGCCCGGGAACTGCCAGAGCAAATTGACGCACAAAATATTGGCTTAGCCATTTTTGAAAAGGAGACCGAACATGTATAAACTGCAAAATGACTTTCTTTCTATTCGTTTCGATGGACAAGGGCGCCTCACCTGGCTGGAAAACAAAAAAGCCAGGTACGGCAACATCATCGCCTCACCGGCCAAAGACAGCTTCAAACTGGTCTTCAAGCAAGGTGAAAACTGGGAAAATGTCGTGTTTGGCAGCCGGCAGCAATACCAGGTGGTCCAGTCCGGCAGCAAGATCGATTTCATCGTCAACAAAGTCCGCTCACAAGCCGGAACCGCCGCAATCAAAGTAACGCTCAGTGTCAGCCTGCGTGATGAAGACCTTGTCTTTGACGCCGTGATAGACAACCAGGCGGATGCGCTGGTAACAGATTTCTGCTACCCCCAGGTCGGCGTCTGCAAGACACTGGCCGGAGGAAATCCTGCCTTGCTCTGGCCGCAGCAAAGCGGCGAGAAGATCACCAACATCGGGCAGATGCTGTCTGCCATGCCGTACGGCCGTGAAGAAAGCAACACGCTGTCAATGTCCTATCCCGGATTTGCCAGCATGCAGTGGATGTCCCTGGTCGATGGCGACCAGACACTCTACTTGGGCGTGCACGATCAGGACTGCTATGCCAGTGAACTGCGCGCTGTTGGCGATCCTGCCGACAAAGGCGCCATCACGCTGGGCTTCGACCGCTTCGCCTTCGTCAAAGCCAGCGAGAAATGGGTCTCGCCAGAGACAGTCCTAAAACTTTATACCGGCAGCTGGCACCACGGCGCCGACGATTACGCTCAGTGGTCAGCCACATGGCGGCCGCACCATAAGAAGCCGCAATGGGTCCAGGACATGCTCGGGTATTTTCTGGTCATCAACAAGCAGCAGTACGGACATGAGATGTGGCCTTACGATACCCTGCCCGACCTGTACAAGCGGGCCCTGGCACACGGCTGTGACGTGGTTGGATTGTTCGGCTGGTATGACAGTGGCCATGACAACCAGTATCCCGATTTGAAAGTCAGCGAATCACTGGGCGGGACCGACCAGCTCAAAGACAATATCAAGGCGGTCCAGGCAGCAGGCGGTCGCGTGACGCTCTACTTCCAGGGGCACCTGATCGATGTCAACTCAGACTATTACAAAAACGGCGGCCATCGCTTTGAGTCCAAGTCGTTCTGGGGCGTACCGTATTATGAGCAGTACAACAAGTACCATAACAGCAATTTTCTCAAGCGGTTCACGCGCAAAACCTTCTCAAATGCCTGCCCGTCCTGTCCTGAATGGCAGGAGCTGATGCGCAATAAAGCAGACTGGGTTGCCTCATTCAGCCCGGATGGTGTCCTATATGACCAGATCGGCGGCATGCCGCCGTATCCCTGCTTCGACGAATCTCATCCGCATAAGGATGGCAAGCCTTCGCTGTCGATCAGTCAGGGACGCAAGCAGCTGCTCGACATCATCCAGACCCGGTCGAAAGAGCTCAACCCGGACTTCGGTTTTTTCACAGAACACATCACTGACCTGTATTCTGCCTATGTCGACTGCCTGCATGGCATCAACAGCAAACCCAGCCGCGCCGGGGACCGCAGCGATGTCCTGGCTGACCCGGAGCGCTGCGAGACGCTCAACTACCCAGAACTGTTCCGCTATTGCTTCTCCGACGTCATCATCACCGTGCGCAATCCTGCCCCGTACATCAACCCGCGCTTTGCCAACTATGCCTTCACGTTTGGATTCCGCTACGAGATGGAACTGCGCTACCTCGCCGACTGTGAAGAGATTAAAGAAGACAAGTGGCCTGAATGGCGCACCTATGCCGCCGCAGTTTCAGTGCTGCGCCGGCGCTACTGGTCCGTGCTCGGATACGGCGACTTCGTTGACGAAACCGCTATCACCAACAACAACCCCGCCATCATCGCCAAAGCTTACAGGCGCGACGATGCCATTGCTGTAACCGTCTGGAATGATTCCGGCAAAGACCAGGCTGTGGATGTCGATGTGCCCGGCTATCGTTTTAAAGAATGGTCGACAGTTGACCAGACAGACGCCACGAAGCCCGATCAGATCAAGGACGGTCAGATTGCCGTCGCCCTGTATGAAAAAGCCTGAGGAGCTACAGCATGAACGCAGCACCTGACCGCAAAAGCAATGCCAGAACCCGGAGGACAACTATGTATCTGCTTGAAAACGAGTATCTGCTGGCGGCGTTCGATGACAAAGCCCGCCTGGTCCGTCTTGAGAACAAGGCGCTTGGCCGCAATACAATCAACCGCCCGGCAACTGACAGCTTCCGCCTGGTCGCCAAAATCGGCGAAAACTGGGAAAACGTCATTTTCGCCCGTGAACAGACCTTTACCATCAGCCAGAACGGACAGGAACTGACGGCCGTCGTCAGCAATCCGGTCTCCCGCTACCAGGCTTGCGCCCTGACAATCACCCTGCAGGTCAGACTTGCCGGGGATACGCTCATCTTCGCCTCAACCCTGGATAATCAGGCCGACGACCTGCTGGTCACGGACTGGACCTACCCGGTCGTTGGCTGCATCTCTTCGTTAGCCGGTGGCAGTCCGGACCTTTTGTGGCCCAATCATCTGGGTGAGCGCTACACCAACGTTACAGCACTTTCCGGCGACCTGCACCTGACCTATCCGGGCGGCCATGGCCGCGGTGCCTCCATGCAGTGGATGGCCCTGACCGAAGAAGATCAGACACTGGCCCTCTCCGGTCGTGATAAAGCGATTTACAGTTCTGAACTCAGCGTCCGCACCACGCCCGGGCAGGAGTCGGATCAAACCGGCTCCGTCTGTCTTGAAATGACCAGGCTTCCCTTCGTCCGTCCCGGCGAAGCCTGGGTCTGTCCGCCCTGTCATCTGTCGCTCTATACCGGCAGCTGGCACCGGGCAGCCGATCTGTACCGCGCCTGGGCAGCGACCTGGCGGCGCACACCGGCCCCGTCTGAATGGGTCAAAGCCATGAGCGGCTACTTCCTGGTGATCAACAAACAGCAGTACGGCGAAGCATTCTGGCCGTACGACACCCTGCCCGAACTGTACCGCTATGCACAGGAGAACGGTTGCGATACGGTCGGCCTGTTCGGCTGGTACGATGGCGGTCATGATAACACCTATCCGGAACTGGTCACCAGCCCGGCTCTTGGCGGCGATGACGGCCTGCGCGCCGGCATCCGCAAAGTCCGCGACCAGGGCGGCCATGTCACCCTTTATTTCCAGGGGCACCTTCTTGACCTGACGACAGATTACTACAAGACAACAGGGCACAAGATCGAGTCCAAGTCGCGCTGGCTGACGCCGTATTACCAGACCCACTGCAAAAGTCACAACAGCCGTTTTCTGGCCAACTACACAGCTAAATTCTTTTCCAGTGCCTGTCCCTCCTGTCCGGAGTGGCAGGATGAAATGGCCCAAAACGTTGAACAACTGGCCGGGTTCGCGCCTAATGGCATCCTGTACGACCAGATCGGCGGCATGCATCCGTACCCTTGCTTCGACGAAAGCCATCCCCATGAACAGAACCGGCCTTCCCTGGCGTTCGTACCGGGTCGGGTCAAAGTTCTGGACCGGATCCAGCAGACAACCAAGCAGATCGATCCTGAACTGGCCTTCTTCACCGAACACATCACCGATGTTTATTCAGGTTACGCCGATATCTTGCACGGCATGTACGTGGGTCCGGATGCAGCCGGCAGCCGCAGTTCTGACCAGGCCGGGGAAGACCGGAGCCAGCACCGCAGCAGGATGCTCAATTATCCGGAACTTTTCCGCTACACCTTCCCGGACACGATCGCCACTATCCGCAACGGCAAACCCTACATCAGCCGCCGCTATCTCAATTACGCCTTTCTCTTTGGCCTGCGCCTTGAGATGGAGCTGCGCTACCTCGACGACCAGGAAGCCATCCGCGCCGACCGCCATCCCCTTGAGCGTCAGCAGGCGGCGAATCTGACCGCTTTCCGCAGGCGCCACTGGCATCTGCTGGGCACCGGTCGCTTCATCGACACGCTGCCGGTGGAGACAGACAACCCAGATGTCCTGTACAAGGCGTTTACAGATGGCAGCCAGGTTGGCATCGCCTTGTGGAATGATTCCACATCTGTGCAGACCATCACGGTCCATGTGCCAGGTTTTGTCTGGCAGATGACTGACAAGCCGGATCAGGGGCCGGAGGCAGAGACAGAAACGATCTGCTTGCAGCCCCAGGATATCGCCTTTATGGCATTTGCCGTTGAACCAAAGGCCTGATTGCACCCATATCATGGCCGGACAACACAACAATAAAAATATCAGGAGGAACAATAAGCCATGCCACAGTACACAATCGATACCCGCAAAGTCAAAGAAACCTGGAAAAGCGTCGAGCTTTACCAGAATACGACCCTGCGTTATCCGCCGATCCCTGAATTTGCCGCCATGATCGCCGAGGCGTATGGGCGGCCGCGCCTTTTACGCTGCTGGGTCACCCTGGATGAAGTCTGGGATTACCGTACAGATGAATATTTCTTCGATTACCAGATCGGCGTCAACCGGTACAAGGATGACCCCAACCACTTCATCTATGACTGGGCCTCAACAGTACCGACCCAGATCCATATCCAGGAACACCTGAAGTCATTCAGCGAAAACAGCGACGCCCTGATGCTCAACCTGCGCCGCTATGAGCGCGAGACAGCAGAGGGGATCGTATCGCTTGACAAGTACGAAGAAGTCGTCGAGAAAGTCATCGCCTTCTACAAACAGCTCTGCCCCAACATCCGCTACATCGAGGTTAGCAATGAATCGGATTATCGCAGCTTCGGCGATATCGACGGCACCCATTATTACAAGCTGTACCAGCGCGTCTGTAATGCTGTCGCCCGCCTGAACAAAAGGGAGCAGTACGCCATGCCGCTCGGTGTCGGCGGCACGTCGACCAATGCCGTCATGAGCCGTCCGCAGCTCTGGCGCGAGTTCCTTCAGAACCTCGCTTCTGACAAAAACCCGAACTTCATGCTGGATTTCTATTCGGTCCATGACTACACGCGCGACCCAGACCGGCTGAAAACATTCTATGCCATGCACCAGACCTGGATCAAAGAACTGGGACTGCCTGAGCTGCCGATCCACGTCGATGAATACGGGTATACCGACACGACCGGTGTCTGGACAGACAGTCTGAAAAATGCTTCCGGCGTACTGGTCGCCATGATTCAATCGGCCGACTTGCCCGGACTCTATATTCATCCCTGGTGCACCTACCACAATCCCAAACTGCAGATGTCATTCACCCATTACATCACACTCGACGACGGCACCATTGTACCGACCCCCAACGGCCATGCCATGCGATCCCTGGCACTGCAAAAGAAAAACCGACTGGAGATAGAAGGGAAGCAACCCTATAACAGTGCGATCCTGGCAACTGCAGACGACAGCGGCGTCGCCATTCTGGCGACCAATGCCACCGGGCACCCGCAGTCACTGGAAATCGGTGTGAACCTGCCGGCAGGCGATAAAACAGTCACACGCTACCTGGTCGATC
The DNA here is from genome assembly GCA_033549405.1 of Bacillota bacterium. Lineage (GTDB taxonomy): Bacteria > Bacillota > Clostridia > Saccharofermentanales > UBA5734 > JAAYBY01. The sequence continues at coordinate 8,902 of JAWSUP010000004.1, forward strand.
GCGTCCACAACAATTTGCTGACCGGTCCAGAAACACGCAGCCTCCTGGTCACTGAGCGCTTCCCCGCAAAACAGGACAAGTTGCAGCTGTCTGCCGTTCTCGACGAATATGCCTTTTCGCTCTGGATTATCGAACCAGCCTGAAGCGCAGTTCTGCCTGAACTGAAACCCGACTGAACAGCAGCAATTCTGCCTTTAATAAACCAGTCCTGACAGCACCAACACCCGGCTTGTCCTCCAGGCAAGTCCGGGTGTTGTTTATCTCTGATATAAAATTCCCGTCCCCCGAAAGATGTATCATTTACCTGCAATGCAAACGATCCGTCCAGATACAGCCAGCTGCAATCCACTGTTTTTGTCAAAATAAATGAAATGTTTTTTCATGCAGACTTTTATTTTTCCCAAATTGCGCATGCAAATCACCATATCTTGTGCCCTGTAGCAGCATAATCCATTTGAGCTTGTTCTTTATTCACCTTTTAGAAAATAGCTATCAAACAGCATGACAAATCGTGCTCGTTTCGTTGACCAAATGACAAGTTGCGTACTATAATGATGTTCAGCTGTTAGTTTCACTATTGATTCAATATAACGGTAATACGACCGATCAGACGAGATAAGGAGATTGTAGCAATATGGCAGGTTGTCTTTTACGCATCCGGGAATTGATGAATTCATTAACCCCCAAAGAAAGGAAGATCGCCTCGTATATCCTGGAGTATCCGGCGGAAGCTGTAACCCAATGCATAGAGGAACTGGCCAGAATATGCGGCGTCAGTATTTCGACGGTCGTGCGTTTGTGCAAAAGCCTTGGCTATTCCGGTTATAAGGAGCTCCTGCGCATGCTCTCGACCGACCTGGTCCTGATCCAGCAAGATTCTATCACCTATACAGATGTCAGGCCGGGCGACTCCATTGACATGATTGTCCGCAGTGTCAGCATGAGCAATACGAAAGCCATTGAGAACACATTATCTGTGCTCGATGAAAAAGAACTGGTGCGCGCGATCGACGCGATCTGCAAGACCAAACGCGTCGACTTTTACGGTGTCGGTTCATCGGGCAATGTAGCCATGGATGCCAACAACAAATTCATGCGCATCAACAAGATCTCTATCGCCAGCCCGGACCCTCATGTGCAGATCCTGTCTGCTACGACACTCAAACCAGAGGATGTGGCCGTCCTTATTTCGTATTCTGGTGAAACCATTGATATCCTGGAAACAGCCGACATCGTGCGGCAAACCGGGGCAACCATCATCAGCATCACCCGGCTGGGGAGAAACCCCCTGGCTGAGCTGGCAGACATCCGCCTTTACAGCTCATCGGTCGAAGGCCTGGTGCGCAGCGGCGCCATGAGCTCACGCATTGGCCAGCTCAACATCATCGACATCCTCTATACGGCCGTCACCAGTGCCGAGTACGATAAAGCCAAGCCCTATCTCGACAAGACACGGATTGCGACTTCACACAAACGCGTACGAAGTTAGGGATGAAAAAGGGCTGTTAACAACACAACTTTCCCACAGGCTTTTCGGTGCTTTCTCCCGCTGTGCGGGCTGTCTGACAAGCCTACCAGCATAGCGGGGTGGGAAAGTTGTATTAATAATTAATATGCTTTATTTTCATATCCGATCGGATACAAATTCTGACCGATTGTGCCAAACGCCCAAAAGACAAAAATCTGATCTTTGCGTATACTGTAAGAGGGAGTTTTTGCGCCCTTAACAGTGTAACGGAGGGATTTTATGAAGCACCTTGGCATTACAGTTGATATTCGCAACAGGCCGGTTCTGGATCCTGGATTCATACCGCTGTACGCCTTCAACCAGTCTTTCCTGAAGACAGCAGCAAAGCCGCTGGCCATTGCCATCGAAGGCAGCGGCGGGCAAGTCTCGGTTCTGGAGACTCGCATCCACGGCACGCCGGAGTGCGCTGCGGCAGACACCTATCACGTTGAGCGGCTCGTCAAGACGCTGCTGTGGCAAAAGGGCGGCTATAAGGTCATGATCTGCGGCGATCGGTCTGTGTATGAAAAGATCGCACGGGCGTACAGTCCGCAGGGAGCCAGATCTTTCGACTACCATTTTATGACACGCGTTTATGAACGGCCGTTCGAGGTCATATCCCTTGAAAGGGCGCAAATGCCTGCTGCCAGCAGCCAGGCAAGACCTGTCGGTCGTCATCTGGACGGATGCCGCATCGGCTTTGATGCCGGCGGCAGTGACCGCAAGGTGTCAGCTGTGATCGATGGCGAACCGGTTTTCAGCGAAGAGGTCGTCTGGCTGCCTAAGGAACAGGCTGACCCTGACTACCATTATGCCGGCATCGTCGCTGCTTTCCGCACAGCTGCGGCTCATATGCCGCGTGTTGACGCGATCGGCATCTCCTCGGCCGGCATTTACATTGACAACCGGACGATGGTCGCCTCGCTGTTTCTCAAGGTGCCGGACGATCTGTTCGAAGCCAAGGTCAAGGACATCTACATCCGAGCTGCTCAGGCGATCGGACCTGACATCCCGGTCGAGGTTTGCAATGACGGCGATGTGTCCGCCCTGGCCGGCGCCATGAGTCTCGATTCAGGCAGTGTGCTGGGCCTGGCCATGGGCACGAGCGAAGCGGGCGGCTATGTCGATCAGGATGGCAATATCACCGGCTGGCTCAATGAGCTGGCATTTGTACCGGTCGATGCAAACCCGGAAGCCATGGTAGATGAATGGTCCGGAGATATCGGCTGCGGCGTCAAGTACTTTTCCCAGGATGGCATCATCAAGCTGGCGCAGCGCGCCGGCATTGATCTGGCCGCGGCTGCAACACCGGCTGAAAAACTTAAGATCGTCCAGAAACTGATGGCCGATGGCGACCCGCGGGCTGCCGCTGTTTTTGCCAGTACCGGGTGTTACCTCGGCCATGCGCTGGCCTGGTACAATCATTTATACACGATCAAACATGTCCTGCTTCTGGGTCGTGTCATGAGCGGGGGCGGCGGAGATCTGATCCTGGCTGAAGCCAAACGTGTGCTGGCCGAAGAATATCCGGATGTCCGCCTCATCCCCTCACTGCCGGATGAAAAATTCAGGCGGATCGGCCAGTCGGTCGCAGCGGCCAGTCTGCCGGATATCGCGAAAAGAGGTTGACTCACATGCTTCTGAAAAATGCCACGATTTACCGGGATGACTGTTCCTTTCACAATGGTGACCTGACCATCGCCAACGGCCGTTTTACCGCTCCCGGTGATTCCGCTGTTTCTGACAGCGACAGCATCGACCTTGCCGGCAAGTGGATTATCCCGGGTTTAATCGACATCCACTTCCACGGCAATTCCGGTGCGGACTTCTCCGACGGCAATTACGACGGACTGGTTCGGATCGCCCGGTATTTGCTACAGAATGGTATCACGTCGTTTTCGCCGGCATCAATGACGCTGCCGGAAGACAATATAGTGGCAGCCTTTGCCACAGCCATCCGCTTGCGTGCTGAAGAGCCTGAAGGCGCAGCCATCATGCGCGGCATCACAATGGAAGGCCCGTTTTTTAACGCAGCCAAAAAGGGCGCCCAGAATGCCGATTACCTCAGGCTGCCGGACTATGATTTCTTCACCCGCCTGAACCAGGCGGCGGATGGGCTGATCAAGATCGCCTGTGTCGCCCCGGAACTGCCGGGAGCCCTTTCTTTCATCGAAAAAGCCAGTAAGATATGCACGGTTTCAGTTGCCCACACATCGGCCAACTACGATCAGGCCAAAGCCGGCTTTGATGCCGGCGCCCGCCACGTGACTCATCTGTTTAACGCCATGCCGCCGCTGGCTCACCGCGAACCCGGCGTGATCGGCGCTGCCGCCGATAACCCTGCAGTAACTGCCGAGTTGATCACCGACGGCATCCATATCCATCCCAGCGCAGTCCGGGCCGCGTTTACCTTGTTTGGTGCCGGCCGCATGGTCCTGGTCAGCGACTCCATGATGGCCTGCGGCATGGCCAATGGCGAGTATGTACTGGGTGGACAGAAGGTTTTTGTCTCAGGACGCAAGGCGAGCCTGGCAGACGGAACCATTGCCGGCTCGGCTACCAACCTGTACGACTGCCTGCGTACAGCGATCTCCTTTGATATCCGGCCTGAAGATGCGATCCGGGCCGCCACCATCAACCCGGCCAGGGTCATCGGCGCCGACAAGGATGTCGGCAGCATCACGACCGGCAAAGTCGCTGATTTTGTGATCTGCAATCCGGACTGGTCGATCGATGCTGTTTACAGCCGCGGCCAACGCGTACCTCTGCAGAGCAGACCGTAAACAGAAAGGAGACGTCTATGGCACCAGAAAACAGCTCATTTGACCCCAGGATTTCAATACGCCGCATCACGCCTGCCGGCGACGGCAAGCAGTACTTCTTTGGTTATTATGACATCCCGGCCTTCAGCGGCGACGGCCGCTACCACCTGGTCAATCGCGTCGCTTTCCGGGACCGCCTGCCGGAAGCGTCGGACACCAGCGAGCTCTGCCTGATCGATCTGGCGTCAGACGGCTATCCCGTTTCGCCGATCGCCCGGACCGCCGCCTGGAACTTTCAGCAAGGATCCCTGCTGCAGTGGTATCCGGAAGGCTCATCGGAACAGGTTCTCTTCAATGATTGGAATGGAGCTGTTTATCAGACGGTGATCCGCAACATCGGGACCGGAGCTGAGCGCCGCATCGACCGGCCTGTCGCCAATGTCTCACCGGACGGGCGTTGGGGGCTATCACTCAACTTCGACCGCATCTGGAACTTTCGGCCCGGATACGGCTACTGCAACCGCAAAGACGCCTGGTATGATGACCCGCAGCCGGAAATGGATGGTATCTGGCTGGTCGACTTGACGTCCGGCTCCAGCCGCCTCTTGGCATCTTATGCCAGAATAGGAGCGCTTTTTAACCAGGATCCGGCTTTGCGCGCGCGCAAGATCGTAGTCAACCACATCACCTTCAACCGCACTTCAGACCGCTTCCTGTTCCTGGTCCGCTATTTCCCCGAATCGGGCGGGCATTGGCTGACCGGCCTCGGAACCGCTGATCTGGACGGCTCGATCTACCTGTTGCGGCCATACACCTATGCCTCCCACTATCACTGGCGCGATGACCAGGTCATCCTGATCCATGCAGATGGCGGCGAAGGTCATGCGCTGTATGAACTAACCGACCAAGCCCAGGCATACACGATCTATGACCGCAGCTTTTTCGACAAAGACATCCACTGCAGCTATTCTCCGGACCGGCGCTGGATCGTCGGCGACGGTTATCCGGACAAAGAAGGTTTCCGCGCCATCCAGCTTTATGACAGAAAAACACAGAGCGGCTTCACGGTCGGCCGTTTCCTGTCGCCGCCCGTACCCATCACCGACATCCGCTGCGACCTGCATGTGCGTTGGAGTCCGGACGGACGCTCGATTTCCTTCGACTCCACCCACGAAGGCTTCCGCGGCGTCTACCTGATGGACCTCGGTGAAGTAATCAATCAAGCCGCCACCTGAAGGCACAAAGTCCCTGTAGCGACCGGCAATCGACGATCCCTGGCTATGATATTGCCGGCTGTGTACAGATCATCGGAAGAGTAACCGGGAGAGCAGCCATGAAACCAATACGCATCAAAGAACAGATCGGTTTTTTTGAGAACGAGCTAACCAACAACCTGCTTTATTTCTGGCTGCCGCAATGTGTTGATCCGGTTCATGGCGGTTATTTCAACTGCTTCGACAATACCGGACGGAACCTGTTAAGTCACGACAAATACACATGGTCGCAGGGACGGTTTGTCTGGATCTTCGCCAAGTTGGCCATGATGGACAGTCCGACTTTTACGACTAAGCAGAAAAGAGAGTTTCTCCAACTGGCCAAATCTGGTCGTGATTTTCTCGCCAGTCACTGCCTGGTCGGTCCGGACGACTGGCGCTGTGTTTTCCTGATGGACGAAGCCGGTCATCCCAAAACGGCAGATGGCGACAGCCTCGATTTGAGCATCTATGCTGATTGTTTTGTGATCGCAGCTTTTGCCCGCTATGCCCTGGCTGCAGATAACCTTGCATCGTTTGAATTCTGTCAGAAACTGTATGCATCTGTCCTGGACCGGCTCCATTCCGGCCAGTACAAGACGCATCCCTATCCGCTGTCACGTGTTTACCGGGCTCACGGCATTCCCATGATCCTTACCAACATCACCAAAGAAGTCCATCTTGCGGCAGAGCGCTTTGCCCCGGGTGATTGCCCCACGCTCAAAGAACAGTTGCAAACCGTCTGCCGGGACATCCTGGACCATTTTGCCGATGAAAATAAGATCATTCACGAGGTGATCCGGTCAGACAACCAGCTGTTGCCGAATCTGCTTGGCCAGCACGCCAATCCGGGACATTCCATCGAATGCATGTGGTTTCTTATCGAGGCCGCCGATCTTCTGGACCAGCCTCAGCTGATCCGGCAGGTCGCAGCCATCACCCGTGCGACCTGTGCAGTCGGCTGGGACGCGGAAATGGGCGGCCTGCTGCATTACTGCGACGTCAGGGGCGGCCCGCCGGCCGGTCTCACGGAAGGCGTCGCTGCCGAACCGATGCTGCGCCAGGTTCAGGAAGGCTGGGGCGACAAGCTGTGGTGGGTTCATTCCGAAGCGCTTTACACCACCCTGCTCTGCTATGCCAGAACAGGCGATCCGGCTTTTCTCGATCTGTATGACCGGGTCTTTGACTATACTTTCCGCACCTTTCCCAATCCGGACCGGGAAATCCGCGAATGGATCCAGATCCGCAAACGCGACGGCACGCCCCAGGACAAAGTGGTCGCACTGCCGGTCAAAGACCCGTATCACATCCTGCGCAATGTGATCCAGATCATCGAGCTGCTTTATACTATGGAGGCAGATTGATGCAAATCAGCATACCCTATGGCCCGAACACCCAAGCCTCATTTGTCGTACCGGACGCCAGCTTCGCCGGCCTTCTGGAGCCGGAAGCTGTCGAACCGGCCGCAGATCCGGACAAGGTTATTGCCGATGCCATCGACCAGCCCATCGGCTGTGTGCCGCTGGAGGAGATCGTCAGTCGTGACAGCAGGATCAACATCCTGTGTGACGACATTTCACGACCGACTCCGGTCCAGCGCATCTTGCCGATTCTGATCAATAAGCTCGGGCAAATCGGCGTCAAGGATCACAACATCAAAATCGTCGTAGCCCTGGGCAGCCATCGTTATATGACAGAGGCCGAAATGGAACAGCGCGTTGGCAGTGCGCTGTATCATCGCTTTCGCGTCGTCAATTCCGAATTCCGCAAAGAGGAGGATCTGGTCCACCTTGGGGCGGCGCCGGATGGCGTCAGCATCTATGCGTCCAGAACAGCCATGGACAGCGACATCCGCATCGGGATCGGCAACATTGTACCGCACCCGGTTGCAGGCTGGTCCGGCGGGGCCAAAATCCTCTTCCCGGGTGTGACCGGCGAAAAGACGGTCGCCCAGTTCCACATGAAAGGCGGACTTGCTGATTCGAACCTGTTCGGCCTGGAAGACTGCCCGATTCGCCTCAGCATGGAAAAATGGGTCGACACCATCGGCCTTCATTTTATTATTAACACGATTCTGACACCGGACGCGCGTATCTACAAAGTTGTCGCCGGCCATTATGTTCACGCGCAGCGCCAAGGTGTCGTCTATGCTAAAAAAGCGCTCGGTTGCAGAATAAAGGAAAGGGCAGATATCTGCGTTGCCAGTTCGTTTCCGGCTGATGCCGACTTCTGGCAGTCAGGCAAGGGCATGTGTTCCGCTGAACATGCCGTCAAGAATAAGACAGGGACCATCATCCTGGTCGCCCCCAACGACGAGGGCATGGGACCGCACCCTGAATATCCCAGGTTCTTCGGGATGGATGATGCGCCCAAAGTCCTGCTGCGCCTTTTTCACGGCGAGCCATTTGCCGGTGATCCTGTCGCCTTGTCTGTCGGGACCGCCATGTCGAAAATGCGTCGGCGCGTCAAACTCGTCATGGTGACAGACGGCCTGTCCCGGGAAGAGACAGAAGCCTGCCAGGTCAGGCACTATCCGCTCAGCCAGATCCAGCAGGCGGTCGACGATGCCATGGCCTTCTATCCGGATCCGCAAGTGTCTGTGATCAGCCACGGCGGAGAGCTTTATGTTTACCAGTCATGTACAATCATTGATCGTTTTTTCATCCGATGAACTGCTAAAAAACAGATTACCGATGGCTATAATGCGTTCGACATTGGACAATCTCGATGCAATCTCGACAAATTCGATATACCAGTCTGTTTTTCTCATCAATTCGTCTGCTCCAGAATCCAGTCAGGGATCCTCTGAGCGCTTCAGGTTTTCCGATTCCGTTATATCCGTTGCGGTCGATATCTTTGATCAGATCATTGATTTTGCGTAATGTCTTCTGATCTTGTTTCTGCCAGTACAAATAATCTTCCCATGCAATATCAGTCCATATTTTATTCATCTGCCACCTCGATCGTCTCGTGAATACCGGCTTCTCCGTTATTCAATTGATCGATCGACGTTTTCAAAATCATCTGATTATATTTATTATAAAATCCATTGCGTCGACGGATTTCAAATGGGATACCTTCATTGCTGACAGATTGCTTCAAGAACAAAGTAATCGCTGCAGTCATGCTCAGTCCAATATCGGTGAATAGACGCTCCGCTTCCTTTTTAAGTTCATTATCAAGACGGATGTTCAGATTTGTTGAGTGTGCCATAAAGTTTCCTCCTTCCATGCCTTGATGTTAATACCAATATAAGCATTTGTCAATACATATGATGTTTTATACTGCCTTTATTGTCGATAGAGTCTTTTTGTAATGAGTTTGCTTTACATAAGCTTGGTTCTCTATTCAATGACTTGCCTGAACATAAAATAATAACTCTCAAAATTGCATTGTTAACAGCATGAGTGTCAGGGTAAGCTAGATTACTATTAAGCATCCTGATGTTAACGATTATTAACGATTATCTATTGCTATTCGGTAATAATCGTGATAATATGTTAATCAATGAGGATTAGAGGTCGACATCTTATCCTTATGAGTAATTATTATTTGAGGTGATAATATGTTTATTGAAGAAAGACATCAATCCATATTAAAAATACTCGAGGAAAACAGTAGCATTACAACTGGTAAAATCCAGGATAAGTTTGGGATCAGTTACGACTCTGCAAAACGCGATTTGAGGATTCTTGAAGAGAAAGGCCTTCTCAAAAGAACACATGGAGGTGCAATACCTGCCAGACAGATCGCTTTTGGGAAGCCTCCAAAAATGACATGCAAAGATATTACTGAAATCAAGGAGAATTATCTGGAAATTGCTTTGAAGGCGGTCTCATTGATTAAGAACAATGATGTTGTATTCATAACATCCGCAACAGTTGGGTATTTGATGATACATAACATACCCGCTGATATAAAAATTAGGGTTGTCACAAATTCCATCGTTATTGCCGAAGAACTAAGAAAAATGGAAAACATTTCAACTATCATGCTTGGCGGAGAAATGGACAACAAGGGAAATTGTTGGGATGCATTTGCGATCGATATAATCAAGCGTCTAAGGTTTGATAAATGTTTCATAACAGCAGCCTGCATATCGCCAAAGTTTGGTTTGTCAATCCAAAGGTCACAAGCTATTAGTTTTTACAATGCTCTCATTGACAGTTCGAAAGAAACGATTGGTTTGTTTCCGACCGAAAAAATTGGATTTGAATCTATTATCAGTATTTGTCCGGCAAATCGTCTGAATGTTCTGATAACTGATTGGAATGCCTCTGAGGAAGATTTATCTGATTTTGACGAACAAGGAATTGAAGTTATTGTAGTCGAAAAAGAATTGTGACGATGATAACTCGTTATGTCAAAAAGACAAATAGTAGCGATGGTTATAGTTTACTGTACTCTGACGGCGGCACCCCGGTCGCCTGGCGGAAGGTCCGGCTGAAGTAGTAGATATTGGTGAAGCCGCTGCGTTCAGCCACTTCTGTCATTGTGTAGAGCTGACTGCGAATCAGGTCTTTCGCCTTGTTAACCCGCAGATTCTGTAAGTATTGCTGGGGCGATAATCCATATGCTTTGCGGAACAGGCGGCGAAAATGCGAGGTGCTGAGCGCACACCGCTCTGCCAGGGTTTCGATGCTGAGCGACTCAGTGTATTGATGCTCCATGATCTCGACAGCTGGCCTGATTTTGTTCATCAGCTGGTGATCAGACCGTTCCTGGACAATCTCCAGAATGAGCAGGTGCACGATTTCTGCCAGGATGGACTGGCATTTGAGCTTGTAGAGGATTTCCTTGCGCTGCCAGCGCTGGACCACTTCACGGAACAGATGATGATAAGCACTGGGGTTGGCCGGCTTCGTTACGATCGGAATCGGCAATTGAGAAAGTACCTCGTCGTGCGCAAGCTGGAACGACAGCGTAAGGAAATGGTAGGGGTCATGGGTGCTGGCCCGGGTCAGGTAACGGCTGCCTTTTGGCAGATAGACGATATCATTTTTACCGACAGTCAGGGACTGTCCGTCAAACTGAAAAAACGCAGCTCCATTCAGGACGAAGACAAAACCATGGCGGGAACGCGCTTCCCTTTGCTCAAGCCGCCAGTCCGGCGGTCGTTTACATTCCTGGGCCAGACCGATGGACGATACAGTTAAATCTGAATCGATAAGTGCCGATATTCCGGCTGTGTTTTCCATCTGGCATCACCTCTGAAATAGTTGTCATTGAACAGCAAAATCCGCTTCTGCGGGATCATATTCGGTTTATATCCATTCATTTTCGATTTATATCCATTCATTATTCAGTATACTGAAGCGACTGCACCCCGGCAAGCCAAAATGATCGAAATGGACAAATTACGGTTGATCCGTGCATTGATGTTACCCCACTTGATCCGGTATTATGGTAGTAAGTCTCCATCTATCCAATCCAGGAGGAATTGTCAATGCTTGATGCCAAAACTGTCAAAGAATATGCCAAAAGACTGGGTGCCGATATCGTCGGTATCGCGTCCATGGACCGTTTCGAAGGCGCACCCATGCAGATGGATCCGCGCTACATCATGCCAAAGGCCAAGTCGATGATCGTCATGGGCTTTCGCGTCATGAGAGGATCGCTGCGCGGTATCGAAGAGGGAACATTCTTCAGCAACTATTCCGCCATGGGTTATGGCGGCATCACGTACCTGTACATGCCGATCACTGTCATCAACCTGTGCAAAATCATTGAGGACGAAGGTTATGAAGCCGTCCCCATCGGCCACCAGAGCGACTGGCGCGCGATCGACAATGTCGGCAATCTGCGCCCAGGTCACAGCAAGCCGGTCGAAGAAGGCAAACCGTCACCGGACATCATGGTCCATCTGCGCATCGCCGGATTTGTCGCCGGACTGGGCGAGATCGGTTACAGCAAGATGTTCCTCAGCCCCGAGTTTGGCCCCAGGCAACGCCTTGGCGTCATCCTGACCGAGCTGGAACTGGAACCGGATCCGCTCTACGACGGGCCGCCACTGTGCAACAAGTGCATGGCCTGCGTGCGCGACTGTCCCGGGCAGTGCATCAGCGATACCAAGACAATCAAGGTGACCATCGCCGGCCGCGAGCTGGAGTGGTCAGATGTCGACATGGACAAATGCAACTATTCGTTTGTCGGCGCTGAAAAGACCAAAGAAGGCGAAACCGGCAGCTACATGGAAGGCAGGACCAACTTCAAGCCCAGCCCCTATTCGCCGTTCTACAAGAAACCGCGCAACCTCTACAACACGGGACAGGCTGTATGCGGCGCACGCGGCTGCACCCGCGCCTGCATGATCAGCCTCGAAAGCCGAGGTGTCCTCAAGAACAAATTCGAGTCGCAGTTCAGGACGAAAAAGCCCTGGCTGGTCGACTGGAGTGACTACCAGCCGGATACGAGTGCGTCCGAACAAACTGATAAAGTCTCGCCAGAAAAGCAGGAGAGACTGCGCGAAGCGAAAAAAGAACCCGATTGATCCAGCAGCCTGGTTCCTCTCTGAGGATCCGAGTGGCTGTCAATAACCCCTGAGTTGGTTTATATGCTGAATCAATTCTGGGATAATTCGTGAAAATCAGGCGTAAGTTATGAAAGCCGGTCACCGATGCTAGATGCGTCGGTGACCGGCATTTTTTATCAGACAGAACTTTTCATGCAATATCATCAAATAGTACAAATAAAAAGCTTATTATACATGTATTTCATCTGTTTCTTGTTCTATAATTAAGCCATACAAAAGGATAAATAGAACTTGTTTTTTAACTATATCAGCAATATGTCTTATTTATTATGTATGATTAATGATTAATGAGATCAGAATCCATGACATATAATACATTCATTATAATATATTAATAGTTTCAGGAGAATCATCATGAAGACATTGGCAATCGCAGAAAAAGTGTTTGACCATTACGAGAAAGAGCATGACGTCAGTCACTATTATGGCATCATCGCCCTGTATGGTCTGGTCAATATTGCCAGAAATTCTGATGATCCCTGGCTCAAGGATCGTGTGCGCTGTACGCTGGGCCGATTCCCTGACCGGGTGAGGCATGGCCGTTATAATTTTCCAAGCTATACCATCGGCGGTATTGCCAGAGCTTATGCCTTTTACCTTGATTACATGCCCGAAAGTGTGGAGATGGTTCGCGAATATGCTGAGGAGATGATGACGCAGGCGCCGCGCGGCGAAAACGGCATCTTTTCACTGATTGCGTCGCCGGAAAAACTCTGGATCGATGTCGCGACAGCCGTAACGCCCTTCCTGCTGTATGCCGGGTTGAAACTGGGCGAACTGCGTTATCTTGATGAGGCAGTGGCCCAGACCATGAAAATGTACAACCTGTTTCTGGATGAAAGCTGCGGTCTTTTACATCAATCAAAGAACTTCAACGGTGCCGGCAAATTCAGCCAGGACCACTGGAGCCGCGGCAATGGCTGGGGCTATTTCCCGATGGCGCTATTAGTGCGTGATCTGCCACCGGATTATCCAGAACGCCCCGCAATCGAAAAGACTTTTAAGGCCTATACGGACAGCCTGATCGCTTACCAGACCGACAGCGGTATGTGGTGTCAGGAAATCACACACGACCTCTCCTATGAAGAGACATCCGGAACAGGCCTGATCTTGTTCGGTATCGGTGCGGGCATCCAGGCAGGTGTTCTGGACGCTGCCACCTGTCTGCCGGTTTTCAAGAAGGGACTGCACGGCCTTATGCAAGTCAGTATCACCGATGATTTTGCCATCGATAACAGCTGTCCCGGCTGTCTCTGCCCAGGGGAAGGCGACATGAAGGGCACGATCAAGGCCTACGTGACATTGAAGCTTCCCTATAAAGATGAACCTCATGGCGCAGGGCCTGTCGTCATGGCCTTTGCCATGGCGGCAGCGCTGGGCATCGATGAATGGAGTGTATGAACATGAGCAGCATGATTGATTCTTTCAGGCTGGACGAAAAAGTTGCGATCGTTACCGGTGCATCGACCGGACTTGGCCAGGGCATCTGCCAGGGCTTTGCCGGCGCCGGCGCCAGGATTGCCGGTGTAAGCCGCAGCAGCATGGCGGAGACCCGTCAGCTCGTAGAAGCTGCCGGTGCGCCATTTCTGGCCATTCAAGCCGATCTGATCAGCCTCGATCCGATCGAACCGATCATCAGCCAGGTGCTGGAATCCTTTGGCAGGATCGATATCCTGGTGAACAATGCCGGCATTATCCGACGCGAAGATGCCATCAATTTCACAGAAAAAGATTGGGACGATGTGCTGAATATCAATGCCAAATCGATGTTTTTCTTATCGCAGGCAGTGGCCCGCCAATTCATGAAGCAAGGCGAAGGCGGGAAGATCATCAATATCGCCTCTATGTTGTCCTTCCAGGGCGGTATCCGGGTTCCGTCTTACACATCTTCAAAGAGTGCCGTCAAAGGGATGACTATGGCCCTGGCAAATGAGTGGGCCAAATACAACATCAATGTCAATGCCATCGCCCCCGGTTACATGGTGACAAACAACACAGAAGCACTTCGGGCTGATCCGCAGAGATCAGCAGATATTCTGGCGCGCATTCCGGCAGGCCGCTGGGGTAATCCGGCCGACATTGCCGGTACAGCCGTTTTCCTTGCCTCCCGTGCTTCTGACTATGTCCACGGGTTCACAATGGCCGTTGATGGCGGCTGGCTGGCCCGCTGAAACCTTAGAAAAAGCCAGGTATTTTGCGACAGTCTCTTTGTGACTGAGCAGGCAAGCTGTCGTTTAGCAGGAAAGTGTTTATTTGATGCTGATGCACAGCAACCGGACACCGCATCTTGAAAGAAAGAAGGAAACAACCAGATGGATTTATCTGAGCTGATTGCCAGTCGCGCCAGGAAAGAGCTGCTTCCCTTGCCGATCTCTGACCAGGAATTGCGTGATCGCTATGACAAGGTCTATTCGGCGGCCGTTAATGACGTCTTGCGCGAAATGGGTTATTTGTACCAGACTTTGCCTACCCATATTTGTGCGCTGCGTGACGGTATGCGATTGTGCGGATTTGCCTTTACTGTCAAAGGTTCGAAAAATCTGACGATCGAAAATGAGATGGAACAGCGTGCTGAAATGCTTGAGGCCTTTACAGAAGCATCGATTTGCGTGTGGGATACGAGCAGCGACGATGAATCAGCCCAATGGGGTGAAGTGATGACCATGGCATCCCAGCGCCGCGGCTGTGTCGGCGCTGTTATCGATGGTGGCATTCGCGATGTGGACAGGCTGGTTAATCTCAATTTCCCAATATTCTACAGATACCGTACATCCAGCGGTATGCTGGGGCGCTTTCGCATCATTGGCTACCAGATACCCGTCATGATCGGCACTGTCATGATCGAACCGGGCGATGTCATACTGGGCGACATGGATGGTGTCATCGTCGTCCCGCGGGCTATTGCTTATGAAGTCCTGCTCAAGGCTGAGAAGATCGTCGAAAATGAGCGTGAGATCAAGCAGATGATCATCGATGGATTGTCTCCGCGCAAGGTTGTTGAGAACGGCGGCTATTTTTAATGGCAGTATCTTTATCGAGGCAGCCTGATGCTGTCTGGCAGCCCTGTCGGCTGCATCACGCAAAAACAAGAGGTGATCGCCATGAAAGCGGCTTATCTGACAGAGTGGAAAAAACTGGGCGTTGCAGAATTACCGGTCCCGCAGATCTTGGATGGTGAGTCTTTGATCCGGGTCTCCTATGCGGGCATCTGCGGTTCAGACGTGCATATTTTCGAAGGGAATCATCCGACCGCTAAAGCACCCATGATCATGGGGCATGAGTTTGTCGGCACCGTTGAACGGATATCGGGAGATACGAAAGACGGGATCAAAGTTGGCGACCGCGTGACGGCTTATCCCCTGATCAGCTGTGGCCGGTGTTCCGCCTGCCAGGAAGGCAATCCTCATGTCTGCCGGTCGCTTAAGCTCCTGGGCATCCACACCAATGGCGGATTCGCAGAGTATGTTGCTGTCCAGACAAAGGCGCTGGTCAAGGTTGATGTGCAATTAAGTGATCAGGTTGCAGCCTTATCCGAACCGTTTGCCGTCGGTGTACACGTCAACGAACGGGCCGGCATCAGGGAAGGCAGCACGGTCCTGATCATCGGCGGTGGCCCGATCGGCCTGATCTGCGGCATGGTCGCACGTTACAACGGGGCAGGTCAGATTGTCTACTCTGAGATCAATCCGGAACGCATCGCCCAAATCAAGGCATTTGGATTTCCGGATGTCATCGACCCCAAGTCTGAAGATGCCAATGCCAGAACAGCTACTTTGACCGATGATCGCGGTTTTGATGTCGTTCTGGAAGTATCCGGTTCACAGCCCGGCCTTATCTTCTCGACCCAGGCCTGCGCCATCCGCGGGACCATCGTTCCGGTCGGATTCCCTGGCAAACGCCCGGAATTTGACATCCTGCAATGCATCTTCAAGGAGCTCTCGCTGGTCGGCAGTCGGGTCTATAGTTTCGCTCATTTCACAAAGGCAGTCCGGATGCTGGAAGACATGGTCATATCCGGGATAGCTGATCCGTCTAAACTTATCAGTGACGTCTATCCGGTTGCAGAATCACAGCAGGCACTGCAGAAAATGGTTGATGGACGCAACCTGGGGAAAATACTGATCAAGATGTGATACCTCATCGGTTCCGGATGGCAGCATGATTCAGACGTCTGCCGGAATTGGTCTGTACCGGCTGGGTCATCTGTCATGAATGATAAAGGAGATAATACCAATGGTCACACTTAAAGACAAAGTAGTTGTCATCACCGGCGCCAATGGCGGCATGGGCGTAGAAGTCTGCAAACTGCTTGCTGAAGAAGGCGTGAAATTTGCCTTATGTTCCAACGACGCGCTAGGATTGGCAACTCTGGCGGAAAGTCTGCGCAGCCAGGGGCTGGTTGTCCTGGCAGGAACTTTTGACATCTGCGATGAGTTGCAGGTGCAAGCTTTCATGGAGCAGTCTGTGAAGACCTATGGACAGCTGGACTATCTGCTCAACTTGGCTGGTCTTAGCATTCCCGGCAAAATCTGGGATACACCAGAAAATGACTACGACCTGAACATGGATGTGAACGTCAAAGGCACCTTTCTGGCCAGTAAACATTTCGCCGCCCGGGTCGATCCGACAGCCGGTGCATTGATCATCAACATTGGCTCCATGGCATCGAAGAATCCAAACGGCAACGCACCTCTGTACTGCGCTGCCAAGGCTGCGGTCAGCATGCTGTCGCGGGCGATGGCCATACAGGCCAAAGAACGTAAGGTGCGCATTACGACTTTAAATCCAGGCGGTGTCAATACTGGATTCTGGGGTGACCGTCCGGTTGCCCGGGAAAAGCTGATGATACCGTCCGATGTCGCCGAAGTAATCCATTTTGTCATGACCCGTGATTCGCGTGTCCTGATGACAGATATCGCCTTTGAATCATTCAACAATTTTTAATAAAGACAGGAGTGTAAGACGATGAGTTTTCTGGTCACAAAAAATGAGATTGACCGGTTTCTTGAGTCCCAGGCTGATGACATCTGGCTGCAGGAGCTCTGGAAGGTGATGCAGGAACGCACCCGTTTGAACACACAAGAATTGTCCATTTGCCAGTCAGCAGACACTCAGGAGTGGTGGCATCTGGTCTGGGACCGCATGTCGGACGCCGCTTTTGTCTACTATGTGCTGAAAGATGCGCAAGTCGGCCGTTGGATCCATTTAGCAGCCCTGGATATTTGTCGCAAAGATGCAGCTGAATGGATCGGACCCTGGTTCAGGAATCGAACAAATCCACCGATCGGCATGTTGGAAACAGCGCACGCCTGTGTCGCTGTCGCTACAGCCCTGGATCTGTGCGCCGATCTTTTCACAGACCAGGAAATCCGGTTCATACGCCAAAGCCTGAAAGAAAAGGGCCAGGAGCCGTGCCTGCGTTTCCTGCAAAATGGTCATCGCAATAACTGGTTTATGGTGCTGCTGCTGGGTTATACAATGGCATCAGCTGCGCTTGGCGAAAAAGAAAATCTGCCGTCTATTGCCGAATATTATCGGACTGCCTGCACCATGTACAACCAGGACAGCTATGGCGAATCTGTCCAATACTGGAATTATGCAACGCTAACCCTGAGTCGCACTTATGAGACGCTAATCCGCATTGATCCCCGTCTGTCAGAAGACTTGCCAGTGCCATACATCAGCTGCATTCCCTGGGCCTGTGCGAGTCTGATGTATATGAAGCCTTTGCCTGGCTGGACATCAGGTAAGAACTATCCCCGCAACATCAACTTCGGTGATTGCGCGGCGATCTACCGTATTTCCGGCGATATCGCCCTGCAGATTGCCGCGCGCTTTAAAGACAGCCACCCAACAGAGGCAGGGCTGGCACGCTGGCTGTTCGAAACCGGATACCAGGACAGTGACCTGATGTACAACGAGCGGGCCACTTTTGGTTTCTTTAACAACTTTGAGTTCTACACATTGCTCCATTACCCTAGTGCCGCGCCAGTCATGACGCCAGACGAAGCGGAGCTTGCCAGATCAGCCGTATTTGATGTTGGCCATATCATTGTCCGCGACCGTTTCGATAATCCGACAACGGTCTGGGCGATGGCAGGCGGATATGAGCCGCTCAATGTATCCTCACATCGCCATGCCGATCAAAACAGCTTCACCGTGGCGCATCTGAATGAACGTTTTATGGTTGACGGTGGTCATTGCACCTATCGCCTGCCACACGCGCAGGGGTTCAACCTGTCCAGCAAAAACCATAACACCTGGCGGTTTTATAAAATGGACGGAACACTCATCGATCAGAAACCGGTCGGTCTGGGCTCGCCGCTCAATCACCGGACCGCTTTCGTGACTGATGGCACATTTACAGCAATTGCCTCAGATGCAGCTCAAGCTTATGGCCCGCCTGTTATAAAAGCGGAACGTATGATTGTTTCGGTATTGCCCAATGCCTTGTTCATCATTGATACGATCGAGGCAGATGAACCGGTCCGCGTGGAAGAGAATTTCCTCCTGAACAACCGGGACAACAAACTCAAGCTTCATGTTGCTTCTGATACACGACTGGTGTTTCGGCGCGGACAAGCTGCAATCAAGCTGATTCAGACGTCGGCCGAACCAGCCACGCAATTTTCTCTCGGCTGGGGATATGTCCATGACGCATTTCATCCACTTCCAAACCAGAATGGTCAGGGCAAAGAAGGCAGCGGGCTTATCTTCACCCACACATCTGCGATAGCTGCCCGCAAACATGTTCTGGTCTATGCCATCCCAATGGCTGCAGAAGCAGCTATTAAGCAGTGGCATGTCAACACGCCAGAGCCCGGAGTCAGTGAGATTGAATCACCGGCTGGAGATGATCAATACCGAGTTTGTATCAAGCTCTCAGAGGAAGGAGTGCTGGTTTCCGACAGTAAGGCAAACAAGGAATGGCGTGTCAAACCATCAAGGTGAGGTCCATGGAACACAAAATCGTATGAGTATCTTCTTGCAATGCGCAATCTATGCGAAAGGGGGACAGAATTACAGCTTTCATGATTGTCGATTATCAATGAACAGGAGGGTTAAAATGAAAGGATATTGGTTAAAAATCTTTGCTATTACAATCATTCTCGTATTGTCATTATCGGCCTGCACCACGACCTCGACGACGACCGGAACAACCGGTGCAACGACGACAAAAGGCACAGGCACAACGGCGGCGACGACAACCGCTACGACAGCGGATCCGAATGCCTGGCAATCAGACCCGAACCTGAACGAACCGGGGGTTGAGCCGATCTGCAAAGAGACGGTCAACTTGACCATCGGTCTGCGTGAAAATGCCAATGTAACGGATTTCACAACGAACGACATGACCAAACTGATCGAAGAACGGGGAAATTTCAAACTTGATTTCCAGTTCTACACGTCAGAAATGGCCACACAGATCAACCTGATCATCGCTGGCGGCGATTTCGCCAACCTGCCGGACATCATCATGCTCCCGCCGGGCGACGCCTATGTGTACCAGTGGGGCCAGGCAGGCGCCATCATCCCGCTCAATGATTACTATGAGAACAGTTCCTACCATCTGAAGATGGCTGTAGACCGGACAGGTGTCGACTTCAAGCAGATGGTCACATCTCCTGACGGCAACTACTACGGCATCCCGTCCTACAACCAGTCACTCGGCAATGAGAATCCCGCTAAGATGTGGATCTACCAGCCCTGGCTTGACACGCTGGATCTGGAAGTACCGAAGACGACCGATGACCTGTACAATGTGCTGAAGGCTTTTAAGGAAGATGACCCGAACGGCAACGGCC